>NZ_JCACKO010000143.1:0-149394 GCF_059505445.1 Brasilonema angustatum
CGAGTGCTTCTGGCAACCGCTCGCTTGGCAGTTTTTCGGCTATTGCACTCAAAGCTTTGGCGCGATACCCCTCAGACTGAATTTCCCTGGCAACAGCGAGTGCTTCTGGCAACCGCTCGCTTAGCAGTTTTTCGGCTATTGCACTCAAAGCTTTGGCGCGAGAATCCTCAGACTGAATTTCCCTGGCAACAGCGAGTGCTTTTTGCAGTGCTAGTTCTTGAAGATTTAGTGGCAAATAATTGACTAATTCTATCAACGAGTTGACTTTCTGCTCTGGGTTTGGGTTTTGTAGAGCGTAAGCTAGTCCTTGTTCATGAGTCCACACATTATTTTTGACTAATGCAACCAGCAGTTCTACTGGTAAATTACCTGCCAAACTAGTCACGGATGCACTAATCAAAGCATAGCGACACTGCAAACTCACAACTTGGGGCAGGGTTGATTCATTCCAATTCGCTTCTGCTAATTCCCAAGCACGAGAAATATCTGTTATGTAACCCCCAGCTTGTCCTAATTTTTCTCGCGCTTCAAACCAGCCATTGCTTGCTTTGTGTGACTCCTCCCGCAATAAGGAGTGAATTTCTTCTATTTGTTCAGCTTTCTCTAAATGCCAAACTAAATATTGATAAATGTAACCATCATTAGGCAGGGTATGCCAAAAGTTTTTTTGAGTCTTTCTCCGATACCGTTCTAGCAGTTGAGTCTGAGCATCAAGTAAATTCAAACCCATTCCCGTAGGCGGAGATTTCATTAATCTACCACGAGCTACATCATGCAATAAGTCATGTATCCTGTAGCCTTTCCACTTAACACCCCCAATAAATACAGGTGAATCAGACTGAAGTAAGGCATCATTCCAAAGTAGCTCTAAACGCTTATCAGCTTTTTTTTGCGATTCCATATCCCAGAGTGTCACTGCCATTGGTGCGGCGATTGTTACATCCTCTGGTAAAACTCCCAACCAAATAAAATTTTCCCAAGCTTGTTTGTTATAATCCCGCAAAGCTTTCAAGCTCAAATTAAAAATTGCTTCTAAAGAGTTTTCTTGATGCGGCGCGTCTAATACTTCTAAGTCTAATAATTGTAAATTTGTAACCTCTTGTTTCAAATCCGTTTCCAGATCCACCCATGTTATTCCCCATTTAATTCTAGCTGCTACCAAATTCAGTGCGATGGGTAGGTATCCCACAATCTTGGCTACTCTCAAAGCCTCTTGTTTCTCTACATCTTCTATTTCTCGTTCTAAAGATTTAGAAAGTAATTCCAGAGATTCTTCTGGTGTCATCAAATTCAATTCTTGCAAAGAAGCACCTACACCACCAGCCACATTAGCACGCCGAGAAGTGATTAATAGCTGGGATTGGGAACTTGCTACCAGAAAGGGTTTAACTTTATCTGGTTCCCAAGCATCATCAACTACCAGTAAAACTGCTTTATCATGTAGTAAGCTTCGTAAATGGTCTGAAGTTGCTTCTATATTAATGGCAGGAAATTCGTAGTCTCCCAAGGCTCGCACCCAGCTAGTCAGCCGCGCCAGAACATCTGGTTCTTGTCCCAAAGTTGCCCAAAGCACACCACCAGAAAAACGTTTTTGGATATCTTGATCATGGGCAAGGGCAGTAACTAAAGTTGTCTTGCCAATGCCCCCTAAACCGTGAATTGCACTAATGAGCAAAGCACCAGCATTAGATGTATTTGCCAGTAGACGTGCTTTGATTTCTACAGTAACTTGTGGGCGATCAACAAAATTGGCAGGTAAACTCGGTGCTTGAAAAGGTCTGTCAATTGGGCGACGATAATTAATAGTGAGGCTGCCTTCTACCCGACCTACATTAATATTATTGTTGCCCTTGATCTTTTGGAGAACATTTTCGTTCCCTGAAATTGTTTGTTCAACCTGAGACTGAATATGGGGAGCTAAACTGGTTACAGAAGCTTCAGCCTTTTGTGAGTTACCTAAAACTGGTTGTTCAACCTGAGACTGAATATGGGGAGCTAAACGGCTTTGAGCAACTTCATCTGTGAGTAAATGTCGCTTACGTTTTAATCTCCGACGATTCCCTCTCAAAAAGCCAGCTAACTTGGACAGAAAAAGTATTATCCGCTTCCATAACCTTTTCAAGCGTCTTTTCCGCACTGTTTTAACTCCCTATTTCCTGGCTTTTTGAGTTAGCTTTTTTACTTAATAGATAGTTGCACCATCTCCGATTCTGCCAAAAACCTTATTCCCATCACCCGTAGTATTCTGCACTGTGTTGTTCTTCCCAGATATTGTTTGATTAAAGCTATTTACAACTTTAGAAATAGCCTCCGAATCTTCCTGCATCAAACGGGCAATCTCAGCAGCCAAATTTTTATCTTCATCAAGCAATTTCTTGAGTTGCTTCTGGAGCGTTTCTTTCGTTTCTGCATCATCAGGAGAATTAGCCAATTCTTCTGCTGCAGCTTTTGCTATTGGCTTTGCATCTACTTTTGGTTGCAGCTTACTCCACAAAGCCTTGGCTTTTTCCCAAGCATTAGCACCAAACCCTTTACCCAGTTCTTTACCAGTTTCTTCAGCTGCTTTCTCTCCTACTTTCAGTAGGTACGGTAAAAATGGGGTCAAGAAAGTCGTCAAAGTTACTATATCCATTTGCTTACTCTGAGTTTGAATAAGTACAAGACTTGTTAGCAGGACTTACGCACTGAAAACCCGAAAACTTGATCCCCCCTAGCCCCTCTTGAAAAGGGGGGAATCTTAAAAGCCCCCTTTTTAAGGGGGTTGGGGGATCTCTTCTGCGTAAGTCCTAGTTAGTTTAAAAATCTAACTTTAGCATCAATATTCAAGTATTCAAAGGTAAAATCAGGATAACTACTTAAGTGAATATTTTTTTATAACTTATTAATTGAACAAATTTTTATAGCGATGCTCCAGCAGGGAGCAGCCCAAAGGACGATCGCTTGTGATACTCACTTTGCATTTAACGCTACCACTGGCTACGAATTTATAGCAGTCGCCAGGTAGATTAGGACACGAACTAATGAGAAAACACGCTCACCAAGAGACTTTCAAGTCTGTTCCCTGTTCCCTGTTCCCTGTTCCCTGCTATAAATGAGTAACCGTGCAGAAAGTTACACTAAAGCCGAAAGCCTTACAAGATTGACTGGATAAAATATTTGACAGACGATTGCAACTGTGTTTATCTCTCGTCGTGTGCGTTCTCTGTTGCCTAGTGCGGTTTGATCCAAAAAACCCCTGCAAATCCCCCCATAATTTTGATACCCTATCTAAAACAGATTTGGGAGCATCAAGCGTGGATATTCAAATTGGGCGGGGTAAAACAGCTCGCAGGGCCTACGGTATAGATGAAATTGCTCTCGCCCCCGGTAATGGAACACTCGATCCAAGTTTGGCAGATACTCAGTGGCGTATCGGCAATATTGAGCGCAAAATCCCAATTATTGCGAGTGCGATGGATAGCGTAGTTGATGTCCGTATGGCTGTGCTTTTGTCACAGCTAGGAGCATTGGGTGTTTTGAACTTAGAAGGAATTTACACTCGCTATGCAAATCCAGAGCCAATTTTAGACCGTATTGCCTCTGTCGGGAAAGAAGAATTTGTTCCCTTGATGCAAGAACTTTATGCTGAACCGATAAAAGCAGAATTAATTGAACAACGAATCAAAGAAATTAAACAACAAGGTGGTATCGCCGCCGTGAGTGCGACTCCGGTAGGAGCAAGCAAATTTGGTTCTGTAGTAGCAAAAGCTGGTGCTGATTTATTCTTTATACAAGCAACTGTGGTTTCTACTGCACACCTTTCTCCAGAATCTGTTGTACCACTCGATTTGGCAAAGTTTTGTCAAGAAATGCCTATACCCGTGATACTGGGAAATTGCGTGACTTATGAGGTGACTCTGAATTTGCTCAAAGCAGGCGCAGCAGCCGTACTGGTAGGAATTGGTCCTGGTGCAGCGTGTACCTCTCGTGGCGTGCTGGGTGTTGGTGTACCACAAGCAACGGCGATCGCCGACTGTGCAGCCGCACGGGATGATTATTACCAAGAAACGGGCAAATACATTCCAGTGATTGCTGATGGGGGTTTAATCACGGGTGGCGACATTTGTAAGTGCATTGCTTGTGGTGCAGATGGAGTGATGATTGGTTCTCCCTTTGCAAGAGCTGCTGAAGCTCCCGGACGCGGATATCATTGGGGGATGGCAACTCCCAGTCCAGTTTTGCCACGTGGTACGCGCATTCGTGTCAGCACGACTGGTACCTTAGAGCAAATCCTCACTGGACCAGCACAACTTGATGACGGAACTCATAATCTTTTGGGAGCCTTGAAAACGAGTATGGGCACTTTGGGGGCAAAAAACATTAAACAAATGCAACAAGTGGAAGTTGTGATTGCTCCTTCTTTGTTAACCGAAGGTAAAGTTTATCAAAAAGCACAACAATTAGGTATGGGTAAATGAAGGTTTTCCCGACAGTCTTTGCAACTGGCGTGTGCTTTGCGCTTACCTAAGTTGCCTGCTTTGGGAGTTACGCTCGCAGAAGTTTGGATCAGACACCGAAGTTGTGATCCACGTCAGGCGAGGCTCAGACTTCAAACGAAGCCAGAGCATGAGACAACGCCTGGGCGCGCTGCCTAACCAGTCCCTAAGGCGCACCGAAACCCTCCTTCATAGAGCCGGTTTACTAATGACTCTTTATCTCCCATCTGTAATACTCAAACAGAGTGATACTATTACAGCTGGGGGATAAGTTAATGAAATTTTTCTCGACTCTTAAACTCTTACTGGAAAAATCGCATATGTCGCCTAGAATAGAGATAGCGGAGACGCATGTTTCCGTTCACTCCTCACACCACACTCCGCCCGGACATGTTTCGGGCGGTTCCTTAATAATTAAATTATTTTTGAATAAGTTCAAAATCCATATGCAAAAGTCTGTGTACCACTGCTTAGCAGTGGTTTTCGCTGTGGTAGAATTTTCAGCAAAGTCAAACATATTAATAGGCGAAGGTTTATAGGCATGTCAGAAGCCGATCAAGTTACAGACTCTACCTTTAAACAGGAAGTACTCGATAGCGCGATTCCTGTTTTAGTTGACTTTTGGGCACCCTGGTGCGGACCTTGCCGGATGGTTGGCCCTGTTGTCGATGAAATTGCTATCCAGTACAAAGACCAAGTTAAGGTAGTGAAACTTAACACCGATGAAAATCCGAATGTTGCGAGCCAGTATGGCATTCGCAGCATTCCCACACTAATGATTTTTAAAGGTGGGCAAAGAGTTGATATGGTGGTCGGTGCCGTACCGAAAACTACACTATCTAACACTTTGGAAAAATATCTTTAAATACAACCGCCGGAAAACTGCTACAGAGTATTTGATTTCAAATGGTCTAAAGTAAAGATTTGTAAACAGTGGAGGGGCGACAATCGCCTCTCCACAAATTTATGAAATTTTTGGAGAGGCCAATGTTTGGCGAGCTTGTTTGTTGTCAGCAGTTATTTATAAAATAAATGTTAAATTATTGTAGGGATGTAGTTTGCTACGTCTGTTGTAAATACAACCCCATATCGAACCGTTTGCTCTCATCAAGATAAGACTTCGTGTCAGTTGTGAGATAAGGGGAAAAAATATAAAAAACCTTTGCCTTTTAACCTTTCCCCTTTCCCCACAAAAGTGCAAAATTAACTTTTGCAACCTTGTCTATAGGTTGGCGACGATAGCTCTCAACAGCGCCTTGGATTATCTTTAACCAAAGGTGCTCTTAATAGCAGAAAAATCCCTAAAAGTCAATAGTCAAAAAACTTTAGACTTTGGACTCCAGGTAACGATTTATCATTCCACATTAAATTTAGATACAATGTAATGCCATTTTGGCAGCAGTTCTCATGACCTCATCTGCGTCGTTTGACACATTAGAGTCTCTTCAAGCGGATATCGCTAAATTATTTGAAGACTTACCGATGTCAAAGCATCGGCAGTATATTATCCAAGCACTAGCGACTATAGTGCGTTTGGCTCACAAGAGTGAAGAAATTGAGCGCCTCGATTGGAAAATATTGTCGTCTTCTTTAACAGACATGGAGCGGGGTTTCCAGCTGTTTTATGCTTACCGACATGTTCGCAAAGTCGCTATTTTTGGTTCAGCTCGCTTATCGCCAGAAACACCAGAATATCGCATGGCGTATGAATTTGCTCGCGATGTCTGTCGATTAGGATTTATGGTGATGACAGGTGGCGGTGGCGGAATTATGCAAGCAGGTAATGAAGGTGCTGGACGGGAAAATTCTTTTGGCTTAAATATTCAGCTGCCCTTTGAGCAACAGGCAAACCCGATTATTGAGGGAGATCCTAAGCTAATTCACTTTAAATATTTCTTCACGCGGAAGCTGTTTCTCCTCAAGGAGAGTGATGCGATAGCTTTGTTTCCAGGTGGTTTTGGCACCCAAGACGAAGCTTTTGAGTGCATGACTTTAAGCCAGACAGGTAAGTTTGGTCCAGTACCCTTGGTTTTAATTGACCACCCTGGTGGCGATTAT
The DNA here is from genome assembly GCF_059505445.1 of Brasilonema angustatum. Lineage (NCBI taxonomy): Bacteria > Bacillati > Cyanobacteriota > Cyanophyceae > Nostocales > Scytonemataceae > Brasilonema > Brasilonema angustatum. The sequence goes on from NZ_JCACKO010000143.1 coordinate 6,534, forward strand.
TGGCGATCTTGGAGCGAATATATTGACAAACAATTGGTGCAAAAAGGTCTGGTTAGTCCTGATGACCCAAGTCTTTACACGGTGACAGACAACTTGGATGTCGCTTGCAATGCTATTACCAGTTTTTACCAAGTTTATCACTCTAGCCGCTATGTGGGCGATCGCCTCTTGGTTATCCGTCTCAAAGCAGAGTTATCGGATGTTGATGTAGAACAACTCAATGCTGATTTCAGCGACATTCTTGTGACTGGACGCATTGAAAAAAGTCAGGCTTTACCCCAAGAGGCTCAAGATGAGACCTTTGAGCTACCGCGTCTGGTTTTATACTTTAATCAAAGAGATTTAGGGCGATTATACCAGCTGATCGCAGTGATTAACCGCATGGGGACTCCTTCAGCAGAAGAAAAGGCGCATCCAGAAAGGAAGTAGGGGGTTTGGATAATATCAAGTTTGAGTGATATAAAGGTTGTTGGCTTATCCTTTGCGATAGCTTTTCCCAGATGTCCTAAGATTTCTGTCCACTGCTATAACTTTTGACACTCTCCTAGCTTTTTATGGGAATTTCGCTGTCGCTTATTCCCACAAAAAGCCACGACATTCTGTAATCTACGTCATAGCCAGTTGCGTTCTGTTGTAGTACTTTGTGGTTAGTTAGGAGAGATTACTGAGTCGCTATCTTCTGCAAAAACGCTACGCATAGGGAACAGCGGCACACTTTGCGCTTAGCTCCCATTTGGTATACCTTCCCTTACCCGGTGCTTTGAACCTAATTAACTTGTACTACCAGGGAAGGGTGGTTGGGGTGTATACGCGATTTATAAGCGATTAAGCAAACTTGATATTAATCTGAATAAAGTTTCACTTTTTATTTTGGTTTTATCCTGATTCTAAAACATTTATAGAAGCAGCATAAAAATGTACTTATACTCGAAATTGAGATTTATTCCATCTCAACTAGTAACTGTAACAGTAGTGCTAACGTTGTTATTATTTTTGCCTCATACTTGGATCAGTTGGGAAGCATACTACAACTTCAATAGTATTATAAAAAATGAATTCAAACTAAAAATTATCAATGAGGAAATCACTTATTTCGATGAAGTTTTAACTATGTCAGCAAGTATGAATGCTGCTACAGGTGACCCGACTTGGGAACAACGGTATCATCAATTTGAACCAAAACTAAATGTTGCGATTCAGGAATCCATTAAACTGATTCCAAAAGTAGATGATAATTACCAAAAAATTTATGCTGTAAATCAGCGTTTGATTGCAATGGAATATCAATCGTTTGATTGGGTAAATAAGGGAAAAAAGGAAATTGCACAAGTAATATTATCAAGTCAAGAATATAAAAAGCAAAAACGCTTCTACGCCGATAATGTTGGTCAAAGAAGCCGTATTATCTCCCTTCAGTTGCATCAAAAAATTACTGAATATCGCAACAAAGTATTTTGGTCAATTTTGGCATCAATTCTTAGTTTAGTAATGCTCATTCCAGCATGGCTGATGGTGTTGCGATTATTAAAAGAATACTTAAAAGCTCGAAAAATTGCTCAAGCTGCATTAGAAAAAACTAATCAGGAATTGGAAATTAGAGTTGCAACAAGGACAAAAGAATTAAGACGAAAAAATATCCAACAACAACAAACGCTACAACAACTACAACAAACTCAAGTACAATTGATTCAAACTGAAAAAATGTCTAGTTTGGGGCAGATGATGGCTGGTATTGCCCATGAAATTAACAATCCCATCACTTTTGTTTCTGGCAATCTTATTTACGCTGAGGAATATACCCAAAACTTATTAAAAGTTGTAGAACTGTATCAGCAGGAGTATCCCAATTTTTCACAAGTAGTTCAAACTGAAATTGATGCTATGGACTTGGATTACTTGAAACAAGATTTCACTCAGCTGCTCAAATCTATGAAGATGGGAACAGAACGGATTCAGGAAATTGTTAAATCTCTTCAGACATTTTCTCGTTTAGATGAGGCTGCTGTAAAGACAGTTGATATTCATGAAGGTATTGATAGTACATTAATGATTTTGCACCACCGCCTCAAGGTAACCGAAAAACATTTTGAAATTTCTGTTATTAAAGAGTATGGTTTGTTGCCGCTGATCGAGTGCAACCCTGGTTTACTGAACCAGGTATTTATGAATATCCTTGCCAATGCAATTGAAGCTTTGGATGAGTACAACTTACAGCGCACATCTGATGAAATCAAAGCTAACCCCAGTTATATTCGCATTCGCACTGAGGTGATTTCAAAAAACTGGATTGGAATCCAAATCATTGACAATGGTCCTGGTATTCCAGAAAAAATTCGTTCAAAGCTATTTGACCCTTTCTTTACTACTAAACCTGTGGGTAAAGGTACAGGACTTGGGCTGTCTATCAGTTACCAGATTATAGTAGACAAGCATGGTGGGAAGCTATATTGCCACTCAGTACCTGGACAAGGTGCAGAATTTTTTATTGAAATTCCAATTAGTCCTTTATAAATTTTTAAGAGGGAACGCTTAACAGGGAAAAGAGCTATTTTTTTAGGGTGGGCACTGCTCATTTCAAGAGAAAATCCTGATTTTAACGTTGAAAGCAGTGCCCAACGCCCTTCGGGTATCTCCTAAGCCCTGCGGGCACGCTACGCGAACGGAGACGCTGAGTCCTGAGCCTGCGGCACGGCTGCGCCGAACGGACACGCTACGCGAACGCCAGTCGCCTGCGGAGGAGCCAGTACTTGATGAGGGTCTCCCTCCGTAGGTATCTGGCGTTGGAAACCCTACCAAGAGCGCTGGACTCACCAGATGCTACCCTGCACCGAAGCCCTCCGGGTATGTCCTACAGAGACGCTACGCGTTATACCGTTTCACTTTAAGGTTGATACAAATGGGGCGCAGGGAGCAGGAGGCAGGGAATAAGGGGAAAGAATTAGAAACCAATCATTTGTATCAGGGATTTCGTGAAAAGGAGAGAAGGAAAGAGGGAACAAAGCCCTCACTCCTTCATGTCCCTATTACTGCATCAGCTATCGCTTAGCACCCAACTGACTAAAGTACGAACGCCAAAGCCAGTCGCACCGGGACCGTTGTAACCATTTTCTTTGTCTGCCCAAACCGGACCTGCAACATCTAGGTGCGCCCAAGGAGTTTGTTTGACAAACTCCTTGAGGAACAATGCAGCGGTGATTGAACCACCAGGACGTGGTCCTGTATTCTTCATGTCCGCGATGCCAGACTTGAGCCCTTCAAAGTATTTTTCTTCCATTGGAAGTCGCCAAAACTTTTCTCCAGAAGTTTGGGAAGCTTTTTCTATCTGTGCTGCTAAAGCATCATCGGGAGAGAACAAACCAGCAATGTCATCTCCCAAGGCAATCACACAAGCACCCGTGAGAGTCGCTAAGTCAACAATTGCATCCACTTCTAGCTTTTCAGCAAATACTAAGGCATCTGCTAAGGTCAAACGTCCTTCTGCATCGGTATTATTTACTTCAATGGTTTTGCCATTGGATGCAGTGAGAATGTCACCTGGGCGCATAGCACGACCGCTGATCATATTTTCTGTGACAGCGGAAATAAAGTGAACTTCAACATCTGGTTTAAGTTGAGCGATCGCTTTGGCTGCACCTAAAGTAGCCGCAGCACCACCCATGTCAATTTTCATGGTTTCAATACCACTGCCTGCTCCTTTGATGTTGAGTCCACCAGAGTCGAAGGTTAAACCTTTACCAATAATCGCTAGCTTACGTTTGGGTGTTCCTTCTGGTTTGTAAGTCAGGTGAATAAACTTAGGTGGCAAATCAGAAGCTTTTGCAACTCCCAAAAAAGCTCCCATGCCTAACTTTTCACAGTCTTCCTGTTCCAAGATTTCTATTTGTAAACCGTGTTCTGAGGCAATATCAGCGGCGGTGTCTGCCATAGTAATCGGTGTCACAGAGTTAGCTGGCGCTGCGACCAACTGCCGTGCTAAAAATACACCAGAGGCAATTTGATTGGCGCGGCTAATTGCTGCTTCTTGTCCACCCAGTCCCAATAAATCGACTTTCTCAATTTGTGCTCCTTTATCCTCTGGTTCAGATTTAAAGCGATTATCCTGATATAGTCCTAATTGAACGCCTTCAGCTAGTGCTTGTGCTGTTTGTGTTGGGTCGTTGTTCCAAATAGGCAGGCTGATTCCCAGAGTTTTGCACTTCTGCTTTTTCGCTAAGCGAGCAACGTTGGCTACAGATCGCCGCAAGGTTTCTAGCTTTAGAGCGTCGGGTTTGCCTAAACCTACGAGTATAATTTTACGAACGGCGCTACCACCACCCACTCGCGTTACAGCAGTGCTGCCTTGCTTACCCTTAAATTCCTCTTCGGCAATCAGCTCTTTTATACTACCAGCCAACTTTTCATCTAAAGTTACCTGTTCGCCAGTTAACTCTACAGCATCTTCAAATAATCCAATTGCTAAACCGTCCCCCGTCCACTCTAGAAGGGGGGTATCAGTGGCAAGAATTTCCATACTCTTGTCTTCTGTGTAAAACTTCTTGTACCAGTATTGCGCAAAATATGCACTTTATGCTTTTGAGAGCTTTCAGAGTTCGTGATTAAATCAGGGAACAGGGAACAGGGAACAGGGAACAGGGAACAGTTATCAAATAATTTTTAACTGATAACTGATAACTGGTAACTGATAACTGATAACTGATAACTGAGTTAATGTCTCACGAGATCGGCAACGACATTCGCTATTTGATCTGGCATCACAGGCTTAGAAAGATGTTTTTGAAAACCGGCTGAAATCGCCAGTTGACGATCCCTTTCTCCAGCATATGCCGTCAGGGCGATCGCCGGGATGTCTCCTCCTTGTTGAGCTGATAATCCTCTAATTTGACGGATCAGGCTATAGCCGTCTTGCTGCGGCATACCTATATCACTAATAAGCACATCTGGTTTGAATGTTGTCAGAACCTCTAGCGCTGAAGAAGCAGAACTGACAGCAGTGGTGATCGCTCCAAATTCCTCTAAAGCAAATACCAAAAAATCTCGTGAATCAGTATCATCATCTACCACTAAAACGCGCACACCTTGTAATGGAGATGACGCAGATGGGGCAGATGAGGAAGTGGAAATTAATTTCCTTGCTCTTATATCTTCAATAATAGGCAATTGTACTACGAATGTTGCACCTTTTCCTTCTCCCGGACTTTCTGCGGTAACAATTCCACCATGCAATTCTACCAAGTGGCGTACAATTGCTAAACCCAATCCCAAGCCCCCGTGTTTGCGAGTGGTAGAACCATCTCCTTGACGAAAAGAATCAAACACGTAAGGAATAAAATCAGATTTGATACCCATACCTGTATCTTTCACAGTAATTTTAGCATGGTTTGAGGAGTGGCGAATGGGGAGTAGGGATAATAAGGGAGATGTTCCTCCCTCATGTTTTTCATCTGTCCCAACTCTTTCAAGCAGCACTTCCACTCGTCCTCCCTGTGGGGTAAACTTGATAGCGTTAGAAACCAGATTCCAGACGATTTGCTGTAATCGGCTAGGATCGCCTAAAACGTGGAATTTTTGTTCGCAAATTTGAGATTGAGATCCACGGTTTTCCACAGAAGAGCTTTGCGCCTGTAGAGGTTCGTGCTGTTGTGGATGCGCTGCGACTTCCCATAAAGGTGACGACTGGAGTGCAATTGGAGGAGATTCCGAATTTGGAATTTGCACAGAAGTTGTATCGCAGGAGACCTCTTCTCTAATCTTCAGTGATTTGGAATTTAGAATTGATTTGTCCTGTGTTTCCAATCCAGAGTCTATAATGAGAAATTGCAAGTCAATTGATTTGGCTTGAGCTGCCAGACGCATTGTGTCTATTGCAGCTTCGATTGCTGGAATTAAGTTTGTTGGGTAGGGACGCAGAGTCAACTTGCCACGAAGAATCCGGGATACATCCAGCAAATCTTCAATCAGTTGTGTTTGTAACTTGGCGTTGCGCTCAATTGTTTCTAACGCGCGATTCAAGTTTTTTGGTTCTAAGTTACGGGTACGTAATATTTTTGACCAGCCGAGGATAGCGTTGAGTGGCGATCGCAATTCATGGGAAAGCACAGCCAAAAACTCATCCTTAATTTTATTTGCCCGTTCCAATTCTTCCTTTTGTTGGCGTAACTGAGCCTCGCCTTCCCGTAATGCCTGTTCTGCCAGTTTATACTCTGTTACGTCACGAGCAATGCTCAGTAATGATTGTACGGAACCATCGGCAGCGTATTCTGGCACAATCCGTGCCTGGTAGTAAATGCGTCCCTTATGTGAGGAAACATCAAACTCCATCCAGCACCCGATTCCTGTGCTAAGTACTTGGCGTAATCTTGCTTGCCAAGTGGAAACTTCCTCCGCAGAACCCATTTCGGCAACAGTTTTGCCAATCCACATTTCTAATGGTATTCCTGTTGCCATTTCTGTTGCGGGATTTACATAGCTATAGCGGAGTTCTCTATCAATGCGGCTGATCGCGTCTGGTGAGTTTTCCGCTAAAGCTCTAAACTCCTGCTCGCGGCGATACAGTTCTGTTTCTGCTATTTTGCAGGCGCGTCGATACTCGGCTTCCCGTAGTGCCCTACGTACCGAAGGCACAAGACGCTCTAATCTTTGTTTGAGAACATAATCAATGGCACCACTTTTGAGGGTTTCAATTGCGACTTCCTCCCCCATTGTTGCGGTCACAAAAATAAAAGGTACGTTTGGGCAGTGATGTTGCGCCATCTTTAAAGCCGTAATACCATCAAACCCAGGCAAGGCGTAATCTGAAAGAATCAGGTCAAAGTTATCTTGCTCTAGCGCCGTCTGGTATTCTGCTTGCGTTTTTACGTGCACTTGTTCGCAAGCAATACCGTTTTCGGTCAACAAGGCATGGATCAGTTCTGCATCCAGCAAATTATCTTCCAGCAAGACAAATTTTAGACCTGACATGGCTATATCCCTGCTACTCCTTGATTACTGCGTGCCGGAGGTATGGAACCGGGAGGGGGTTCATTAATTATTGCCCAAAATAATCCCAAACCTTTGATGACTTGAACAAATTCAAGAAAATCGATTGGCTTGACCACATAACCATTGCTGCCAAGTTCGTAACAGCGAGCGAGATCTTGTTCTTCTCGGGAAGAAGTCAACACCACGACTGGTACTACTCTCAATTCTGGATCAGCTTTGAGTTGCGTCAAAACTTCTAAACCATCAATTTTTGGTAACTTTAGATCGAGTAGCACCACGACAGGATGACCTTCGCGACGCAAACGATACAAACCTCGACGATAAAGGTAATCCAATGCTTCTTCGCCGTCACGAACGACGACGACTTCATTGCCCAAATGGTTTTCTGCCAGTGAAGTCAGGATTAACTCAACATCGTTAATGCTGTCTTCGACTAGGAGAATGCGCTTTAGTTCCATCGTATACTCTCTACTCTCCACTTCCCACTCCAAACCCCTTTGGTAGCGAAAAATAAAAAGTCGCGACCTTATCTATTTCACTTTCTGCCCAAACGCGCCCGCCATGACGGTGAATAATGCGTTGGACATTTGCCAATCCCACACCTGTACCTTCAAATTGTGGATCACTGTGCAGGCGTTGAAAAACGCCAAACAACTTGTGAACATATTTCATATCAAAACCAATGCCGTTATCTCGCACGAAGAATACCACTTCTTGCTCATTGGTGGTACTACCTACGGTAATTTGTGTTAAAGGGCGAGTTTTGCTATACTTGAGGGCATTTTCCAAGAGGTTACGGAGAACGAGCCGCAACAAGTCGGGATCTCCTTGTACCAGAGGTAATGGTTCTATTTGCCAGGAAACCTGACGATTCCTGGTTTCCAGTTCTAAATCGCGTTGCACCTCGTGCAGCAGTAGTTTCATGTCAATGGTGGTAGAACGCATTTGAGAACGCCCCACACGAGAAAAACTTAACAAATCATCAATTAATTTACCCGCTTGTTTAGTTGCTTCGGTGATAATGTTGAAGTATCGTCTACTGGTGTCATCCACCGCTGTTGACACAAGACGTTTTTGCAGCAACTCAACGAATCCGGTGATGTGGCGCAATGGTGCTCGCAGGTCATGAGAGACGGAGTAACAAAAGGATTCTAGTTCTTTGTTGGCTGCTTCTAATTGAACTGTGCGCTGTTTTACCCGTTCTTCTAAAGTTTCGTTGAGTTGTTGAATTTGAGCTTCGGCTTGCTTACGGTCTTCAATATCTACACAAGAACCGATGTAACCCAAAAATTCTGCTTCTGGGGTAAACCGAGGCACACCAATATTTAAAATCCAACGATATTCCCCATCAAACCGTCGCAGACGATACTCCATTTGAAAATCTTGGCGGGCATCAAAAGAATTCGTATATATTTCCAGATAATGCTGCAAATCATCAGGATGTACACCTTCTGCCCAACCATTGCCTAGTTCTTGCTCAATCGTCCGTCCGGTAAAATCTAGCCAACGTTTATTGAAGTAAGTACAGTGCCGATCTGTACCAGACATCCAAACCATAATTGGAGCAGTGTCTGTAACATGGCGAAAACGCTGCTCACTTTCACTGAGGGCGGCTTCTCCCCGTTTACGCTCAGTGATGTCAATAGTAATGCCGTCAAAGCGCTTTGGTATACCAGCAGCATCACAGAAGGTGTGTCCAATTGCCCTGATCCAGCGTATACATCCATTTGGGGCTACTGTGCGGTAATCCACGTCATAACCAGTCGCCTGTTCAATAGCGTGCTGAACTGCCTGCCGTGTGCGTTCGCGGTCATCATCATGCAGCAGTTGATAATATAAATCAATCGTGACTTCAGCATCAGGTGGTAAACCAAAATGCGCTTTGCACTGCTCGTTCCAAACGAGTGTGTCCAGTGGTAAGTCGCAGTACCACAAACCGACTTCTACTTCCTGAATAACCAAATCCAGACGTTCTCTACTAATTTGCAAAGCTTCTGCCTGCTCTCGCAGCGTTTGTTCTATCTGTTTGCGCTCTGTGATATCATGGGCGACTGCATACCGCAATCCTGACTCAACATCAGGAACAGAATTCCAAACCAGCCATTTGTAGGAACCATCTTTACAGCGGTAGCGGTTCTCGAAATTGAGAGTGACAGTTGGCTTTGTTAGCTTCTCGACTTCAGCCAAGGTTTTTGCTCTGTCATCTGGATGTACAAACTCAATAAATGGCGTGCTCAGCAATTCTGCTTGAGTGTAGCCGAGAATTTTCTCAAAAGCCGGATTTATACACTTAAAGTAGCCATCCAATCCGGCAGTGCAGAACATATCGGGTGAAATCATAAAGAAGCGATCGCGTTCTGCTTCTGCTCGCTTGCGTTCGCTAATATCCAAAATGAAGGCGATCGCCTCTTCGCGTTGCTCATCAATTAAGGCGAAACCAATGATCACTGGAACACGAGAACCATCTTTACGGATATATTCTTTCTCGTAAGGAGTACAAAATCCCTTGAGCTTCGCCTCGGCGATCGCCGCTTCATCAAGCGGTAGATACTCGCTTGGAGTTATCTCACTCCAGCGCACTTTATCTTGTAGAAAATCTTTACGGGTATAACCGAGAATGTGGAGGTAGGCGTCGTTAACCTCACCTACTCCTCCATACACATCGCCAAACTGAATGCCAATAATATCTGAGTTGACAAATAGCCGCAGCCGTGATTCGCTTTGACGCAACGCTTCTTCTGTGCGTTTTTGGTCGTCGATATCAGTACAACTACCAAACCACTTAACAATTGTACCGTCCTCATCACGTAATGGTAAAGCCTGTGCTACATGCCAACGATAAACCCCATCAAATCGTTTTAGGCGGTACTGTACCTCATAGCGATTTCCTGTTTTGAGTCCAGTTGTCCATTTTTCCAAAGCTTGTGATAAATCGTCAGGATGAACAACTTGCTGCCAATTCGACTCCAAAGTGTCTTGGGGCAAAGAAGTTTCTTGAGGTTCGAGTCCTGTGTACTCTACCCAACGCTGATTGTAGTATTCTACAAAGCCATCTGGGTTGCTCATCCAAACCATCTGGGGAATGTTTTCGGCAAGCAGCCGATAGCGTTGTTCACTTTCCCTTAGTGCGGCTGACTCTTGTTTGCCCTTGCTATCTACGGGATTAAGGAACTCAGCGTTCCACCAAATCAGTGCCAAAAACATGATCCCTAGCGACACCATGAGCAGCGATATGCCCAAAGCTGAGTCATATTGTTTAACCCTTAGCCCCAAAAGAATTAACCAGCCGATAATTAGAAAGACACTTGCAGCTTGTGAAATATTTTTTGTAACAGTGAAGTTAGGCATAAGCCTTGACTCCAACTTTAGGATTCTGTTTTATAATACTTTTCATACAATAATCATTGCAGAAAAATTTTTCAACTTTTTTTGCCAGATCACAAATGCTGGAACTCTTACTATAGTCTACCATTAGACTGATCATAACGTCTGTGGAATAACCTTGAGATAGATTTCTTAAGTATGATATGTTTCTATAAATAAGAAAGCCGGTTTCTCTAAGAAGCCGGCTTTCTTATTTATTGTCTGCCATCAGATCAATCAATTATTTTGTATTTACTAAATTTTCCGATGAATCAACAGTAGACTGAACAACACTGAGATCAATATCAAATTTCGCAGCAATAGTATCAATAATATGCTGTGCCACTGGAGTCATCTCACCTTTTACTCGGGCAATTTTATAACATTGAGCCAATAGTGGTACAGCAAAATCTCGGTTGAGTTGATTGAGAGGTGTATCCAAAGGCTGAGGTGATTTAAGATTTTCGGATATGACTTTCAAGGAAGTTGAACTGAGGTTCAAACCTTGTAACTCTGTCGAGATTTCTTCCCATTTTTTTTCTGGATAGTTAGCAAGGATAAAATGAATTAAAACTTGATCCATTGCGGCTTCTTGAGCCATTGCTTTTTCCAGATAATTATCGCTTTGTTGTTTTAAAGTATTCAGTGTCTCCTCAGAATTGAGCGACTTTGATTCATCTAGCTTCGCTTCATAAAATCGACAAGCCGCATACCCCAATGAATAAATCATTGTAGCATTAGAGCTAGCACCAATCACTGCGCCAGCAAAAGGTATATTTCTTAGTAAACCTAAACCTGCTGCTTTTAAAAGACGACCGCCACCCAAGGCTAAACCAAAAATCGCCAATACTTCTCCTTTTCGGGCAGGATCTTTTAAATTCAATCCGTAGAGGGATGCAATTTGATAAACCATTTCTGACTGCAACTCTGTCGTAGCTGCTAAATCAATTGCCAACAAAGCCGCTGCGACTCCCGGCAAAACACTACTTGCTAATCCAATTCCTCCTGCTTTTGTTGCTTTGTCAAGCATAATACGGTGGGCAATTTGTCTAGGTGATTCATTCGGATATTTTTGCTTGAGCTTTTTGACTTCTGCTTCTGCTTTATCTAAATTCACACTATCAACAGCACCAAAAACCCAATTCAGATTTAAAAACCCAGCCAGCTTTCGGATCAGCCAATTTTCGCCAATACGTTCTGCAACTTCTCCTGCTGTGTGAGTTGCTTGTGAAATCAGGTTATGAGTTTGTTTTGCTGCAGCTTCTCCCACATCAACTGCTGTTTCTGCAACGACTTTACCAGCTTCTATAGCGGTGTTACCAGCAGCGGTTCCTACGCCCACAGCCGTTCCAAAAACACAACCTACTGTTTCAGCAACGGTTTCTAACAAGGATGGCTTTTTTTGTTTGGTTTCGGACGCAAGTATATTATTATTTGGTTTTGTATCCTCTGTGTCTTCATTAAGTTTGTCTGTCATTACTTACCACCTTCTGTAAAAATCTCCCTATTTTATTTGTAGCGAAGGTGTGAGCAGCTTAGCATCTTTCTATAAGGATAAGTCGTTAGAGGAACTTTCAACAGGACTTCTACTCAAACGATAGCTAGCTGTTAGTTTTAACGCCAGTATAAATTTTATGACATTAAATTGAATGATTGAATTATAAGTGCATTCAATATCTGTATTTGATTGACTCCTAACTTGCCTAAGCGTCGAATAATGAGTTGAGGTTGCAAGGTCACAATTCGAGTTACTCTCACTTTAGAAGCAACTCGTAATCCAGTCCCAGAAAATTCTGAACCTGAACTATTTAGGGCAAATTCATCTGAACTCAGATTATCAACCTTTTGTTAAGAAATGAAACAGAGCGTAACTTCATTCAAACTAGTGTTTTCCAGAAGAATTACAGCAGGACGTAACTTTGTCTGACTTAAGTCAGTAAATGGGAATTGAACTAAAACAATATCTCCTTTGTCAAGTGCTACTAGAGAGCCGGTTCACTAATATATGTTGACAAATAAAAAAATATATGTATATAAGTAAAACGCCTATTTTGGGGTAAATATTTAGGTCGGGTTTTGGGCGATCGCATTAAAACGCAGAGCCTAAATGTTCGATTTAAACACCATTCATATTTTGCATTTTACGTCAACTACTTCTACTGGACCGGCTCTCTAGACAGGTTCTCCGTCCTCAAGATTGTAGAGTTCTGGTTCATTATGCAAAAAATCAAATACTTTTCCGTTTTGAGCAAGATGCATCAGTTCATTAGTAGAAGCATAAGAAATCTTTTTTTTCAAAAAGCTTTTCTTTTAACCACAAACGTTCTTCATTTGGTAAAGCGAGAATAACTTGTAGTAAGGATTCAACCAGTTGTATATTCATCGTTACCTCAGGTTCTTTTTTATTTTCATTGGTGAGCTAATGATATTTTTTTATAAATGGAGATAGCTAAATTAATCATAATAAAATCTCAATTATTAAGTATAATTTATGAAAATCACTACGCGCCCACTTATCCTTTGGATATACTTGCAGGGCGACGTCTACACAGAACAAGTCGGCAAACTCGCAAGGGCACACTGCCTCACTACTCATCCTTATCCCCTGGCGTCTTGCTCCTGGGCTGCTTCAACACTACTGTCTAAAAAATCATTTGCCTTCATAATTTCGTAGAGGTTAGTATCTGTTTCTAACAAGCAAGCGTGCCCACAATGTGGTAGTACCACCATTTTGGAATTGGGTAAGATACTAACCAAACGTTTTGCTTCAGCTAAGGAAGGTAAAAGTCGATCGCTAGCACCAGCAATCACCAAAACAGGTTGAGTCAGGCAACGTAACTGTTCCTCTTCAACGCAAAAATCTCTCAGTAACGATATTCGCCACAGGACAGTTTTTGGTGGTACCGAACGCATGCTTTTTAGGAGTTCTTGTCTATCACTCCTAGAAATACGTGCCAAAGCTGCCAAAAAAGGTAATAAACCTAGTGCGCCGATGTTATAAAGGTTGGATGGAACCAAGGAACTCAATTGAGATGCCCAAGTTAACAAAGGCTGAAGCTGGAAGGCGCTTCCTGAGTTGATGAGAATAATACGCTTAAATAGCTGTGGTGCAATGACCGCTACTTTCTGCGCCAAACAACCACCAAAGGATTCCCCACACAGGTAAACAGGACGCTGGGGGCTTTTTTCTAATTCTGCATGGATCAAGTCCAAGACATTCTTAGCTAACTCATCCCAACTGCTCAAATCTTCCCTTGGTATCGCTAAACAACGGACATCAAAGCCAACTTCTAATCCAGCAGTTTGCGATCGCAACAGTTGACCTGTTCCATCCATTCCTGGTAAATACACAAACAATGGTAACTCTGGCTGGAGTCGTTTAGGACTGAGGAAACATGGTTTTAGATCAACTTTTGGAATAGTCATTAGTCATTAATCATTAGTCATTAGTCATTAGGAGGCAGTGCGCCCTTGCAAGTCAAGCATGTTGAGTGCACCTGCTGTTCATTAGTCCTTAGTCATTAGTCATAGGCTAACTAAAGGACTAATGACTAAATTTTTTAATAGCAACCTTCACACAATAAATTTGCTATTTCTGAGTGACAATGATTTGTCAATTCTGTCACCATAGTTCTTGCTTTTTTTCCCTGATATTTTTCTTTTTGTAGAGGTTTAATCCAATATGGATGACCAATGAGCACAGCGACACGTTGATATGTGACTAGTGGATGCCAACCTGACTGATTAAATAAAGGTTCTGAAGGGTCAAACAAACTTAATACCCTCAAAGGTACAGCAGATGTGTTAACTTCTTCAAGGGATGCTATTGCGATTGGCAAAACTGCTAAATCTCGTACCCGTGCTCGCAATGCCAAATGGGCAAAACCTCGTTGAAATTCACCCACCCGGTTCGGTTGGGTAAATTCTACCATTGGTTTTGTTCCCTCAGGAAAGACTCCTACTATTTGCTTTGACTGCAATAGCAGTTGTGACTGTTGGAAAAAGCTTTGCTGGCGCTGTTGATTTGCCTCCTCTAGAGGAAAGCAACCTAATTGTCCTGTAACAATCTCCCGCATTATTGGCACTTGCCCCATATAGTGATGGCAAGCAAAGCGAATAGAACTCGATAAAGCCGCCATTAAAATGGGTGCATCCATAAAGCTGCGGTGATTGCTCACTACTAACACACTGGCATCTTGGGGAATGCGATCCTCGTAGTAGCGAAACATTTTGGTTGATAGCGCCGCCAGTAACCAGCGAGAAACCTCAAGGGGGCTATTTACACTCATCTTGATATAGGATCAGGAAAATTCGCAGCTTATCTTTATTAAGAATTTACATTTTTTAACCGATAACGGCGACTGCCTTAAGGTAGAAATGTTCAGAGCAACAAAATCGGTAAAGTTCTTTGTGTAAAAGAGGTTTGTTTTCTAATGTTCTTAATGTAATGACAAGTTTAGTGTGGAATCTTAGTAAATAACTTGCCAATTCTTTGGACAAATAAGCTGAGATTATGACATTCATTAAACAAACTCAAACGACATAAATTTGTTAAAATTAACAAATGATTGAAAAAAGGAGATAAATGATATAATTGCGTGGTTTTATCCAAAAAAGGTAAGAGAGAAAACGTTTTTAACAACTAGTTTTTTTTTGCATAAATCAAGTGAATAGAACACAAAAGACATTCGCACTCACAACACCACTATATTATGTAAACGACTTACCCCATATTGGCAGTGCTTATACAACAATGGCAGCAGATGTGGAGGCAAGGTTTCAGAGACTATTGGGACGCAAAGTCCTCCTGATTACAGGTACAGATGAGCATGGGCAAAAAATTCAACGGACAGCAGAAAGCAAAGGGCGATCGCCTCAAAGCTTTAGTGATGAAATGTCAGCGGGTTTTGTCTCCCTATGGCAGTTACTAAACATTCAATACGATAGATTTATTCGTACAACCGCTCCTCGTCATGAAGTTCTGGTCAAAGAATTTTTTCAGCGAGTGTGGGAAGCTGGAGACATTTACCAGGGACAACAAAAAGGTTGGTACTGCGTTTCGTGTGAAGAATTCAAAGAAGAAAGAGAACTGTTAGAAGGACACCGCTGTCCTCTCCACCCAAATAAAGAAGTTGAGTGGCGAGACGAACAGAACTATTTCTTCCGCTTATCTAAATATCAAGAGAAACTGCAAAAACTTTACCACTCTCAACCGGATTTTATCCAACCAGACAGCCGCCGAAATGAAGTCCTCAACTTTGTAAATCAAGGGTTGCAGGACTTCTCCATTTCACGGGTGAATGTAGATTGGGGTTTTCCTGTACCAGTTGATCCTAACCATACTCTTTATGTTTGGTTCGATGCGCTTTTAGGTTATATCACCGCAATGCTCGAACCGGATGAAGAACCAACCATTAAAAATGCCTTAGCAAAATGGTGGCCGATCAATTTGCATCTGATTGGTAAGGATATCCTGCGCTTCCATGCAGTGTACTGGCCAGCAATGCTAATGTCAGCTGGCTTATCATTGCCAGAGCGAGTCTTTGGGCATGGTTTTTTGACCAAAGATGGTCAGAAAATGGGCAAAAGTCTGGGTAATACCCTCGATCCTATAGGTTTAGTGCAGCGCTATGGTAGTGATGCTGTTCGTTATTACTTCCTTAAGGAAATCGAATTTGGCAAGGATGGCGACTTTAATGAAAGTAGATTCATTAATGTGATAAATGCAGATTTGGCAAATGATTTAGGTAATTTGCTAAACCGCACTTTAAACATGGTGAAGAAATACTGCGATGGGAATGTGCCGACGATTACAAAGGAAGATATACCTTTTGAGCATCCTTTGAAAGCGATTGGTTTACGTCTTGGGGAACAAGTGAAACATGCATATGAAGCGTTAGCGTTCAATCAAGCTTGCGAAGCTATTCTTTTACTGGTGCAAGCCAGTAATAAGTTTATTGATGAACAAGCTCCTTGGTCATTGTATAAACAAGGACAGCAGCAAGCTGTAGAACAAGTCCTGTATGCAGTGCTGGAATCAGTGAGACTAGCAGCTTATCTCCTATCTCCAATTATCCCTGATACAAGTAGTGATATTTACCAGCAATTAGGTTTCGGAATTAATTTTAATGAACAAATAGAAACTGCCACCGTTGCTCCTTTTGCCATTCATGGAACATGGGGAGTACTAACAAATCAACAAAAGCTGGGTGAAGCCCGCCCAGTCTTTAAACGAATAGAATCTCCTAAAAACAATTAGTTCAACTTCCATAACTGATTTTGTCTGAATTTTATCAGGACTAAATTTATCAGTTCTGAAAAATTATCATAAGCCGTTCTCTGTTGATCTGTAACAACTGAAAAGTATCAATTATTACATTTTCATAAAAATGAGGTATGACAACAATGTTGAATAATCTGGAAAATGATTCGATTTTTACGCCAGAACAAGTTTTAGAAAATCGGGGTCGTGTCGCTATATTTATTGACGGATCAAATTTATTTTATGCAGCACTACAACTAGGAATTGAAATTGATTACACCAAGTTACTATGTCGATTAACCGGAGGCTCTAGATTGTTGCGAGCCTTCTTTTATACTGGAGTAGACCGCACAAATGAAAAGCAGCAGGGTTTTCTGTTGTGGATGCGACGCAATGGATACCGGGTTATTGCCAAGGATTTGGTACAGTTGCCAGATGGATCCAAAAAAGCCAACTTGGATGTAGAAATTGCGGTAGATATGATGGCTTTAGTAGATTCCTATGATACAGCAGTGTTAGTCAGTGGTGACGGGGATCTGGCGTATGCAGTGAATTCAGTCAGCTATCGCGGTGTGCGGGTTGAGGTGGTCAGTTTACGCTCCATGACAAGCGACAGTTTGATTAATGTGAGCGATCGCTATATTGATTTAGAAGCAATTAAAGAAGACATTCAGAAAACCCCTCGCCAAAGCTTTCCTTATCGAGCACTAGATCGATCACTAGCCCCTATAGGATTTTTGGAAGATCCCAGGGAAAGCGACAGCCAGCAGATTGAAATTCAAGAGTCATGAAGCAGTAAGCAACACGAGAAAGGGAGATAAGGAGGATGAGGCGGACAAATCAATTCAAAATTCCTCTTGGAAAGTTTGCTCCAACGCTGTCCTCCTCATGGCGCTGGCTGCTTATTTCCCTAATCTCCGTAGGGCTAGTTGCTTGTGCTGGGAGCCAAACTCACGTCACGACCAAACCACCTGTTGAGAGTCCATCACCTGGAGAGAAAGATAGTAACCTGACTTTCTTTGGTGTCACCTTAGAGCAAGCAGATGAAGTTGGCAGACCAATTTGGAGAGTCAGAGCAAAACAGGCAAAATACACCAAAGAAAAACAAATTGGTGCAGCGGAAAGTCCATATGGTGAACTTTACCAAGATGGCAAAGTTGTTTATCAAGTACAAGCTCAAATGGCAGACATTGCGCAAGATGGTAAGCAATTGTTTCTAAAAGGGAAAATTGTTGCAATAGATCCTCGCAATGGTGTTGTATTGCACGGTAATGAGTTGGAGTGGCGACCAAAAGAAGATTTGCTCATTGTCCGTAACCAGCTTCATGGAACTCATAAACAACTACAAGCAGTAGCGCAGGAGGCGCGAGTCAAAACTCGCGAACAACGCATGGAATTTTCTGGAGGAGTGGTTGCAAACTGCTTGGAACCGCAATTACAAATGCGAACCGAGCATTTGACTTGGCGAATAAAACAAGAAACATTAATAGCCGATCGCCCTGTGCAAATGGATCACTATAAAAACAACCAAATTACCGACCGAGGTCAAGGAGATTCTGCTGAAGTTAACTTGAAGACAAATATTGCTACCGTTAACAAAAATGCACAGCTAGAGTTATTAGACCCACCAGTGCAAGTCGCTAGTAACTCTATGACTTGGAACCTAAACTCAGAAACAGTAAAAACTAATTCTCCTGTGCGGGTCTTCCATCAAGCTGAAAAAGTAGTAGTTACTGCAAATCAAGGCGAAATGAAGATACCGGAAAACAGTGTTTATTTAACAGGAAACGTCTCTGGAGTTGGAGAGCGTGGCCAGTCTCTTAAATCAAAGACCTTAACATGGTATTTTGACAAGAAATTAGTTGAGGCTCAAGGGGATGTCGTTTATCGCCAAGCAGATCCTCCATTAGCTTTTACAGGTCAAAAAGCCTCCGGTGATTTGCAGGCAGAAACGATTGTCGTCAACAGCGATGGTTCTGGTAAAAAGGTCGTGACAGAGATTATTCCTCAAGACAGAAAAGTGAAAAATCAATAGTACCGCTCTAATCGCATTCTAAGAACGTGCTTTGTAAGTCCCAAAGGTACACATATAAGTAGGTCGGTACAAATAAAGTTAACTAGTTTTGGCAGTCATTAGTCATTGGTCATTAGGAGGCAGTGCGGTCTTGGGGAGCCACTGTGTTGGGGAGCCAGTACTGTAGGAGGGTCTCCCTCCGTAGGCGACTGGCGTTAGCGAAGCGGAACCGAAGGTTCTCCCCGAAGGGCGTCCGGCTCTGCCGACTTGTAGCATGTGGCGTGGTTTCCCCCATGAGCACCTGCCGTTCATTAGTAAGGGTTTGAGGCGTTTTTACATTTCTTAACATAGTTAGGTTTTTTTCCACCTATCTACTTAGTACAACATTGCACAAGTTCGTAGCGTTATGTGTGTCATTCTGAGTGGAGTGAAGCGGAACGAAGAATCCCAGATGCTTCGCTTTACTGCGTTACGCACCCTGCGGGAAGCCGCAAAGCGTCTACAGCATGACACTTTTCGATACGGATTTATGAAATGCAGTACTTAGTTAATAAGCACGATACTTACCAGGACGCTCATTTCTTATTTTTGAATTTTGAATTTTGAATTTTGAATTTCTTACTAGCCTCCGTATAACATTTCATTACGACTAGCTGCACCTAATTGAGGTATTGTATTGATAGCTATGTGAGGAGTGACAGTAGCAGGAACACCTGGAGCAACTTGTAATTGCTGCACTAAACGTTGCAACAATTGGTCTTGTCCAGTGCGGAAACCTGAGACATTCGTACCACGGTTAAGAATGGCAAACCATACCAAACCGCGATCGCGCGTGGGCACTACTCCGGCTAAAGCACTAACATCCCGTAGAGTGCCAGTTTTCATGAGCGTCGCAGCAGGTAAATGTCTAGAGTGCATCGTTCCCCGATGGTCAAATCCGGAGACTGGAAATAAGTCAGCCAAAGTCAACTGATAAGCCAATGCTTCCTGTTGAATTGCCATAAACATAGCACAAACTGCTCTGGGAGAAATGCGATTTTCCGGTCCTAACCCTGAACCGTTAATTAACTGAATTTCTGACTGCGGTACCCTTGCCAGAGTAGCAGCTGTTGATTGCACAACCTCCGCTCCCCCCACAGCATCTGCTAGCATTTGAGCTATGTCATTGTTACTGAAAACGTTCATCTCCCTGATGATTTGCTTTAAAGGTAGTGAGTGGTGACGCAATAGCAAAGTCGGTTGAGGATTTGCTATTGGTTCTACTTTCACTCCCCCTGCAATCACAACTTGAGGCTTGGGAGTTCCTTTTGGCATCAGCAAGTGTTGAAAACTAGCAGCACGGGACCAAGTAGCATAATTCAAGGCTTGCTTAAGCATCTGACCTGCGAGTACTGGATTACGCTGGAAATTCATCGCAAAATTCCCGGTAATCACCAAATTTCCTGTAACACGTTTAATGCCCATCTGGTTGAGACTATTACCAAGGGCAATGGCTTCTTCCCAAACAAACATCGGATCGCCACTACCTGTAATCACCAAGTCACCCTGTAACACACCATTCTGCAAAGGTCCTGTAGTACTGACCAAAGTTTGAAATTGGTGATCTGGACCAAAATTTTTGAAAGCAACGAGTGAGGTAGCAACTTTGGTTAAGGAAGCGGCTGGAAGAGGAGTCGTGCCTTGGTGATTAGCCATAAGCATCGGTCCAGACTGTATCCAAATTCCCTGACTTTCGATCTGATTTGCTGGCACTAATTTCGATGTTTGTAGTCCTTTTAGATATTCCAGCACCGTAGTAGCACCAACTGGATTTGGATCGGCGGCAACAACTAAGCCGGGGCTACCTTGCCAAGTTAAGATATCCAAAGCATTTATGGGCTTGACATTGACTCCAGCCATTTCCAGCCAAATAGAAATTAAACCCGAACCGAACAATTCCAGCATGCTTCATTGCCTCTGTAGAATATGCTATTTTGTTTAATGTATGATTACGTAAGTGTTCCCTGCAGACTAGGCATTGAGTCATGATAACCGCAGTTTTTGCCATGCGGAAGTAGGGCATGCAAAGAAGCTTTGGTAGAAAGTATAACCATTCGTCCAAAACATTTGAAAATAGAAAGTCTTCATTTGCACTTTTGGTGAATCTAGTTGTTAATGCAGGGTACTCATTTTTGTCTATCCCACATATTTCTGAGGTTTACGCCCAAATCAGGCTAATTTTATGATTTTAGGTAGCTGTGGTGCTTTGTGTGTTGCCAAAAATCCTGCTTTTGTGAAAAGGGTTGACTAACAGATTAAACTTTATCCTCAATACTGTGGTTTTGCTTCTCAGTTACAGAGGTAATTCATGTTATGTTGAGCTTGTTAGCACCTCTTGAGAAACGATCAAGGCTCAAGAATGAAGCTTGAAAGTTTTATAACTCATACTTCATCACTTTTGCCTTGATCAGAACATCTACTACTTTCAGTAGAGGCATCTGGTAAAATTTGTAAGGTTTCTAGAAGCTCTGAGCAATGGGATCGACTGGCGCACGGATCGCAATTGACGCAATGGGAGGGGATTACGCACCCGGTGAAATCGTTGCTGGCGCACTGCGAGCACGAGAAGAATTGGGTGTAGAAGTCTTATTAGTAGGCGATCCCCAACAAATAGAAAGCAAACTGCCGCCAAAAACTCATCTGCGGCAAGTAGAGATCGTTCCTGCTGAGGAGACGATCACAATGGACGAGGAGCCTTTAAGCGGTATCAGACGCAAACCTAAGGCTTCGATCAACGTAGCTATGGATTTGGTAAAAAATCACCAGGCTGATGCTGTGGTTTCTGCCGGTCACTCTGGGGCAGCAATGGCAGCAGCTTTGCTCCGCTTGGGACGACTGCGAGGAATTGACCGTCCAGCAATTGGTGCAATGTTCCCAACTATGGTAGCAGGAAAACCAGTGCTCATACTTGATGTCGGCGCAAATGTAGACTGCCGTCCTAAGTTTTTAGAGCAGTTTGCTATTATGGGGTCAGTTTATAGTCAGTATGTCTTGGGTATTCCAGAACCTCAAGTAGGTTTGTTGAATATTGGCGAAGAAGACACCAAAGGCAATGACGCCGCTGTTCGTGCTAACCAACTACTGCGTGAAAATCCCCAAATCTCATTTATTGGCAATGCGGAAGGACGTGATGTTCTTTCCGGTCGCTTTGATGTGATTGTGTGTGATGGATTTGTGGGCAATGTGTTGTTAAAATTTGCCGAAGCAGTTGGGGAAGTCATGCTCCAGATTATCCGAGAAGAATTACCCCAAGGATTACACGGTCAAATTGGGACAGCAATTTTAAAACCTAACCTCAAGCGAATAAAGCAGCGCATGGACCATGCAGAACATGGAGGTGCCTTGCTTTTAGGCGTTGATGGAATTTGCATTATCAGTCACGGTAGCTCCCAAGCACCTTCGATTTTTAATGCAATTCGCATGGCAAAAGAAGCTGTAGATAACCGAGTATTGCACAGAATTCAGTCTCAATATCAAAGCATTCAGCAAGAAAGTGGTTAACACTTCCCTTGTTTTCAGTCAAAGTCAAACTCAAAAGTCTTTTACTAACGACTAAAGACTAATGAACGGCAGGTGCTATATGCCGGGGAACCCGTCCACCGCACTGCCTCCTAATCACTAAAAGCTGATAGCTTTGGAGATGCCAGAGTGCAAAACTTAGGAATAGCAATCACAGGAAGTGGATCAGCAGTACCAGCAACTTTCCTGGATAACCAGGCACTAACAAAACTGGTTGAAACGTCAGACGAATGGGTGACCACAAGAACAGGAATTCGTCAACGGCGATTGGCAAAAGCAAGTGAAACGATAACTGAACTTGCGACTGCTGCTAGTGGGCAGGCGATCGCCATGGCTGGAATTTCCCCACAAGACTTAGATTTAATTGTGTTAGCAACCTCTAGTCCTGATGACTTGTTTGGCAGTGCTTGTCACATTCAAGCCCAATTGGGAGCTACTAAAGCGGTAGCCTTTGATATAACCGCAGCTTGCTCTGGCTTTGTGTTTGGGCTAGTGACTGCTGCTCAATACATCAGGACTGGGGTTTATCAAAACGTACTGCTTGTTGGAGCGGATTTTCTCTCTCGTTGGGTAGATTGGCAAGACCGGGGTACTTGTGTATTGTTCGGTGATGGTGCTGGGGCTGTAGTCATACAGGCAAACCAGAAGGATTACTTGCTGGGATTTGAACTCAGAAGCGACGGAACTCAAAATAACTGCCTTAACCTTGCCTATGCAACACAACCCACACAACTGACTCAAGAAGTCAATGTTGGAAAAGGCAACTTCCAACCCATCACCATGAATGGTAAAGAAGTATACCGCTTTGCCGTACAAAAAGTGCCAGAAGTTATTGACAAAGCTTTGTTTCGCGCCAACCTTAGTGTTGACCAAATAGATTGGCTATTATTGCACCAGGCAAATCAGCGCATTCTCGACGCTGTTGCTCAACGCCTGAATATTCCAGAACACAAAGTTATTAGTAATCTTGCCAATTACGGCAACACTTCTGCCGCCTCCATCCCGCTTGCCCTAGATGAAGCAGTGCGGCAAGGCAAAATCAAGACGGGTGATATTATTGTCACTTCTGGCTTTGGTGCTGGACTCACCTGGGGTGCAGCCATCTTCCAATGGGGAAGATAGTTTTTTATCCTTTGTCATTGGTTATTTGTTATTTGTTAATAACCAATAACCAATGACCAATGACCAATGACTAATGACTAATGACTAAAACTGCATGGGTATTTCCTGGACAAGGTTCGCAGTCCCAGGGAATGGGAATAGACTTATTAGATGTGCCATCCGCACAAGAAAAATTTGCTCAAGCTGAGAAAATATTGGGCTGGTCTGTCATCGAAATCTGTCAGAACAATCCCGAAAAGTTGGCGTACACTCTCTACACACAGCCTTGTTTATACGTTGTAGAAAGCATTCTCGCTGATATTATGCGAGAAAAAGAAAAACCGAATTTAGTTGCAGGTCACAGTTTAGGAGAATACGTCGCCCTTTACGTGGCTGGAGTATTCGAGTGGTCTGATGGGTTGCGTTTAGTAAAGCGTCGTGCCGAACTTATGGAGACCACTGCAGGTGGGATGATGGCAGCTTTAATGAACTTTGATCGTGAACAGTTGGAAAAAGTCATTGCTGAAACTCCTGAGGTAGTGATAGCAAACGATAATAGTTCAGCTCAAGTGGTCATCTCAGGCACACCCGCAGCAGTAGAAGCCGTAATGTCTCAAGTTAAGGCAAGGCGTGCTAAACCTTTAAATGTTTCTGGAGCATTTCATTCCCCTTTAATGGCACCAGCAGCAGCTGAATTTCAAGATATTTTAGAATCAGTCGAATTTTATCAAGCTTTTTTACCAGTATTATCAAACGTAGAACCAGTTCCCACTGTTGATGCAAGTGTTTTGAAAAAACGTTTAATACAACAAATGACTGGAGGAGTGCGATGGCGAGAAATTTCATTAGCACTACCAGAAAATGGCATTGAACGAGTAGTAGAAATTGGTCCTGGTAATGTGCTAACTGGTTTAATTAAACGCACTTGCTCTGACTTAATTCTAAAAAACGTCAGCAGCCTAGATGATTTAGGAGCGTAAACAATAAACTTCGCGTCAGTTGTAGGGTAAGAGGTAAGGGGGAAAGAATATAAAAAACCTTTTCCCTTTCTCCACTACAGTGGCAATTGTTACTTTTCCCACGAGATCTCATAGAAGTTAAGGCAGCAGAAAGCAAAAATACTCCCTCTTTCCCTCTTTCCCTCTCTCCCTCCCTTTCGACTATGTCTCGAAGCCGTGAACCATATGTAAGTTTGTTACTTTACCACGCATTTAAGTGGTCAGTAGTCAGTCCCATGCTTCAGGTTTATTTCAAGGGACGAATCTATGGTGCTGAAAATGTCCCTAAAACAGGACCACTACTAGTAGTTAGCAATCATGCTAGTAACTACGATCCACCCATTGTTTCTAATTGCGTAGGCCGTCCAGTAGCTTTTATGGCAAAGGAAGAACTCTTTAAAATCCCAATTCTCAGTAAAGCAATTCAGTTGTACGGTGCTTATCCTGTGAGTCGAGGTAGTGCCGATCGCACTGCTATCCGTGCAGCTATGAAGTATCTTGATGACGGGTGGGCTGTAGGTCTTTTTCTACAAGGAACACGTACTCCAGACGGACGCATTACAGATCCTAAAAGAGGTGCAGCCCTGATTGCTGCTAAAGCCAAAGTCCCACTTTTGCCCGTATCTTTATGGGGAACTCAGGCAATTGAGCAAAAAGGTTCAAAAACTCCTGTTTCAGTTCCAGTCACAGTGCGAATTGGCGAACTGATAAATGCTCCCAGTTCTAATGATAAAGAAGAATTGGAGACGTTAACGCAAAAGTGTGCAGCAGCAATTAACACGCTCCACGAGTTGGGACGATAATTTGGAAGAGCCTAAAAATATGCTTAAAGGAGGTGGCAACAGCCACTGAATTTATGCCAATTTAAAACCATACAATTTTAATTTGAGATTTTGGATCGGTAATTGACGTAAAAAATTATCAATAATTATCTGAACATTAGTAGAGTTTTTGCATCTATCTTTAGGGA
This sequence comes from Brasilonema angustatum, assembly GCF_059505445.1. Classification (NCBI taxonomy): domain Bacteria; kingdom Bacillati; phylum Cyanobacteriota; class Cyanophyceae; order Nostocales; family Scytonemataceae; genus Brasilonema; species Brasilonema angustatum. Next base: position 31,778 of record NZ_JCACKO010000143.1, read on the forward strand.
AAGAGAGTAAAAAACCTTAATCTAAAATCTTAAGTTCGACTTGATATTAGTTCCACGCTGCTGAACTTCATTCACCCTCATCAAGCTCTTCCGAAATAATATATGAGCAGTTTTGATGGCAACAATTTTTGGTATCGCCTGAATAATCTGGCGTTAGTCCGTTTTTTGCTTTTAGTTGCTTCCGGATGGGCAGTTACACTACTTCTAGATTATTTTCAATCAGTTATTGTTATTTTTACAGTTGCTGCAATTTTGGCTTTTTTACTAAGCTATCCCGTACAATGGTTACGGCGTTTTTTGCCTCACGGTGTAGCTGTGGTTATTGTTTTCTTGCTTACGCTTGTGATTCTTGGCGGTTTAACAGTTACTGTAGGCTTAACAGTTTTATCTCAAGCGCAACAATTAATTGACAGTGTCACTGGATTTTTAAACTCTTTAGTACCTTTAGTCCAGCGACTTGAAGAATATCTTCGTAACCGGAATCTGAGAATAGATTTAAGTTTATTAGAAGAACAACTGCGAAATCAAGCTATATCTCTACTTGGTTCGAGTTTCCTTATTTTCCAAAGCTTTCTGACTAACTTTGTAACATTTATATGGATCGCAGTTGTGACTTTATTCATGCTACTGGATGGTGAAAAGCTTTGGCATTTTGTCATCAAAGTAGTTCCACAGAAACGACGTTCTAAATTTACGGAGATTATCAAACGTAGTTTCTTAGGATTTTTTCGAGGCCAATTAATATTAACCTTGTTTCATACAGCTTCAACTTTCATTATTTTCTTGGTCTTAAATGTGCCTTTTCCACTAGTATTGTCATTGATTGCTGGACTACTTATCATAATTCCTGGTATAGGAGCCACATTAGGAGTTTGTATAGTGACTCTCATAGTTTTATCGCAAAATGTCTGGTTGGCACTCAAAGTTTTGGTAGCTTGTATTGTACTGCAGCAAATCCAAGATAACTTAATTGCGCCTCGAATTATGCGAGGTGCTCTTAATCTTAATCCTGTCGTTGTCTTCTTTGCTTTACTCGTTGGGGCTAAGGTTGCAGATTTATTAGGAATTTTTATTTCTATTCCGATTGCTGGAATTTTAGTTGCTTTATTTGAAATTGATGAAATGAAAGCTGAAGTTTAGTCATTAGCTATAGCAATCCGGTTTGATTTGGTGAGACCACTGCGAATGACGGCTTTCCCGACCTAGGCATCTAGCGTTTGCGTTAGCTCCGGCCCCCTTAGGGGCTAGCGGAACCGGAGGTTCTCCCCGATAGCCCTCCGGGGAAGACCTCCGGTCTCGCTGCGCTTTAGACCTCTGGGCGTGCGCAAAGCGCATACGCCAGAGCCGGCACGAGGGAGAACGCCAGGTGCTACAACGGGGGGAACCCTCCGCAGTCGCCACAACGGGGGGAACCCCCGCAAGGCGCTGCTCTCCGCAACGCACTGGCTCCCCTCCCGCAGCGCTGGACTCACCGTAAGGCGTGGCGTTAGCCATAGGGTGAATTGACTCGTAGAGGCAGGGAACGCTTAACAGGGAACAGGGAAGAAGCAATAAAAGCGTACGGAGTTTTTTTCAAAAATCAAATAGGAGTCCTATATTAGTCATTAAGTCAGTCAACCTAAAAAGATTAAAAAAGAAATTTTGCGATACGCGTAGCGTCAAGCCTCCGGCTTATCGCACCAGTCTAAAAGAGGCAGGCAGCTTTGTATCTTCTCCACCTGACGCTTTGATAACGCACTTTGGACGTGCGCTATGCGCTTACGTTTAATTTAGTTCTAATCATAATGATATTTGACATTTAATAATGTTGAACTACTTCTAAAAATTTAATAATAAATATACTTAATCGCAAAGTATAATGTTTTGATACATAATTTAAAGATGGCAAAAAAACATGTTATTTGTGTTGGATTTATTTATGATATAAATAGTAACTGATAGCTAAGAAATCATGACTAATGAGTGATACAGATTTAAGAGCGCAATTAACAGAAAATTTAGATGAGGCAGAGTGGGAATGGCTGATTCCTCATGCGCAACGGGATGCTCTAATTCTCGTGGCGGTAGGGCTAGATATACTAGATGTGGGAGTGGCGATCGCTGGCGATAACGTATCGCAAGTCGAAACTTGGATAGATGAGGCATTGATTACCAAACCCTCGGTTACACAAATAGGAGAATGGAACACTCAGGGTGCAAAGCGTTTTAAAACTTTAATTGTACAACCTTACGTGATGATACAAGAAAAAACTGTTCCCTAAAAAAGATAAAGCGATCGCTAAAGTTCTTCAGTTTCCTCAATTTGAAATATTTTTTAAATTATAATTTTTTGACTATTCTTTTAATAACTGATTTGATGACTGCTTGTTTTTAATTTCATCAGTAGCCGTGTAACCAGTTGTTACCCAAACTATAGCTCGAATTCCATCACGGATAGATTTTCCAATTGGTTCGGGAGAAGTCTCTGAAGGGACTGTGACAGGTTTGAAATCAATTCCTCGACTACCCAAAACAATTTCACCAACGATTCTAGCACGGCGCATGTGGTAGTCAGAAGTCACTACATAGACACTTTTTATGCCTCTTTTTTTCAAATCATCTACCAAGGTTGTAAAGTTTTCTACAGTATTATTTGCTCTATAGTCTAGACGCAACCGCCTTGTATCAACTCCAGCTTTAGCAAACACCTGTTTAGTTACCTTTGGAGGGCTACCTCCAGAAATCCAAATGCTTAAATTGGGGTGTTTTTGGGCAAAATTTGCTGTAAACTTCTCTCGCTCTAATTTAGATGTTGAACCACCTAAAACCAAAATTGCTTGAGGCTGCATAAATTGGGTTTGAATTTCCTTGTAACCCCACAACATCATCAGTGGTAGTGCTAGGAACATAAACCGAGAATAAATACCTTTAGATTGTTGCTTTTTCAAGGGCTTATCACCTCGGTTGCTTAAACTGAATTTTTTGCGGGAATCATAACGTACATTATCAAAGCAATAAAAATTTAACTCACATTTGTGTTTTTATCATATTTCTGTTCCACGAATTTTGTACACCACTGGTGTAAATATCTTTCTTTTCTAAAGTCCCAATATCAGAATATTTTTTGACAAACCACGACTCACAATTCTCAGGGTTTATTGAACTAACAGACACGAGATGTGGTCTTATCTGTGCCTAAAAATAAGAGACATCTCCAGATTCAATGGATGATTATAACCTCCATCTAAGCAAATCCAAAGATTTCCCAAGTAGTTTATCAAATGTATTAGAGGACGGGACTGGCCAGATTCGAACCGGCGACCTAGCGCTTCAGATTTGTGTGAGTTTCCCCACTCTCTGGACTATACCTTCACCATAGGCTTTAAGCCCTTAGGTGGTAGCTTTCTAGTCTCTACACCTTCCTGAGCAGACCTGTATAAGAAATGACAAGTCTTAGCCCAGGCTTGGCTCGGTATTCCCATGAAGTGTCAGCATTGTAGTCGAAAGACAACCAATCCTACTTTTTCCTTTCTTTTTAGGGTTCACCGAATTTAACTACATTCACTCATAGAGTTTCCTCTATAGTGCCCGATAGTTCAGGAGGCGCTCGCTCTATCCTGCTGAGCTACAGCCCCAAACAGATATCATTCAACATGATACCATTTTTAGGGGGACTGCCAAGAATTATCCCAAGATCCGCCGCCTATTTCTAATCCACATAGCAAGCTACGTGCTTTCCGGATAGTTTTTCTTTTTCCAATACCTAATTCTCGCAGGTCTAAATTTAACTCTCCCTTCATAGTGTCACTACAGCAAAATCTCAAACCATTTGCTGTTGGCGCACGTAAAGAAGTTCCAGGTAAATTGGTAGTTCCTGTGATTTCAACTTCATACAGCAAATTCCGTGCTTGCATTTGCCATCTACCCCAAGGCTGAATATCCCACTTTACTTGGGAATTCCAGGGTACGAATTCATAAAACTTGCCTTGATGGTGTATGCCAATCATAGCTACAGATTCCATCCACCATAAAACACCGCGTCGTCCACCGCCAGCAGTCAAAGCAAGGTCGGGTTCATCTTCAAAGCTATTGCAGTTGAGCCAAAACCATTTTTGGGGAAAAGCGCCTCCCCAATTTTTCTCGCCGTAAGCTGGGGCGTTGCGAAATTCGTAGCGTTTACCATTCCAGTCAATCCAACCGGAAGCTAAGCCATGCGCCATGAGAATTTGCCATCCGGGTTCAAAAATCTGCAAAAATGACAACCAACCAGCGGTTGATTGTTGAATACTTCCTTTATCACCCCATCCATAAATGGGTTGAATTTCATACTCCCAACGACAGTAGTGACCAGTAGCAGGATCGTGAATTGCCCCTTGATTCAGGGTGGCTGTTGCTTGGTAGCCTTCTTGAATATGGTGTTCAAACTCAGGTGGTAGGAGGTACACAGGTTTAGTATGTAGAAGGTTTGTTTTGCCCCAATGACCTAAGCCCAAAACGTTACGATTTGCCCAAAATTTGCTCACATCGGGAAACGTGCGCCATAAATACTCGTCATTGGGACCTAGGATTTGTGCTGCACCGCCACTGTGGTGTTTACCGCCGATTGGGTCTTCAATAGAATACATAAAGGCAAAAGTTTCACCTTCAGTTGGTAAGGTGACGCGGTAATACCAACCTTCAAAGAAGCGACGAGCAGTACCGTCCCAGTGATAACCACTGTGGGGTGTTTGGATTAAATGATGAGAATTTGTGGAAATAGTTAACATAGATTTACCATGCTGCCTATTTCCCAGTATGAGCGATCGCCTTAACATAAATGATGCCTACTCTATCCTGGAACTTAAACCTGGTGCATCACCAACACAGATTAAGCAAGCCTATCGTAAGCTAGTTAAGATTTGGCATCCTGATCGGTTTTCTCATCCGCACCAAAAACAGGAAGCAGAAGAAAAAATTAAACAAATCAACGAAGCTTACGACAAGCTTAAATCTGATCTGCCAAGTTCTACTGATCCGCCCACTCAGACAACACAGACAACACAGACAAACATTTATACAAGTCGCTCCAATGCCGAACTTTTCTACAACTGGGGAGCAGAGAATGCAAAACAAGGAAGATACCAGGAAGCACTTGCGGACTTTACTCATGCAATTCGCCTCAATCCCAACTACATCGATGCTTACAAATACCGTGGGTTTATTTGCTCCCAACTTGGATATGAGTATCGAGCCAGTTCTGATTTAAATAAAGCCGCACAAATCGAAGCGAGGCTGAAAAATAAACAGACTCATTCAGCATCGCCATCATCAAGATCGTCCAAAACCTCCCGAAGAAAATCAAAGCTCAGATCCCTTCTAGAAAGGTTTTTACACTGGATCAAGCGTTTGGCTAGGTTTTAAGAGGTCATCCGGATGCACTTGTGTTTGTCATGTCTTGTTGACATGAGTACTTCTGGGCATAGATTCTTTGAAATTTATTAGAAGAAGATGAGGATAGGGTAGTGAAACCGCGTTACGCGCTCAAGTTATTTTCTGATTTAGGCACCAAGCACAGCACTCACCTGATTATGGCCAAACTCCACTGGTTAGAAGTTAGCGAATACGCCTCCGTCTCTTTTTCTGCACTGGGATTAGTCACAGCCGCACTCACGCAACAGATGATTTATGTAGCTGCTCCTTTGACTGTAACAGTTTGCTTGAACGTTGCTAATCGAGAAAGGTTAAAGTATTTGATTGAGCAGCATCAACAAGCAACAATTGCCAAACAGGATCTACTCATGGATCCACTGCGACAACGACTGACAAACTTTGATACTTTCACTCAAAAACTCAGTGCAACAACTGAACAGCAGCTTGAGGAGTTACGACAGAACCAGCAGCAAGACGCCAATATTTTCACTCAACGTCTTGAAGAATTTGATGCCTCTTTCCAGCAAATCAGTACAAACATTCAACAACAGATACAAGGATTACTGCAAAATCAGCAAGAACAAAATACCGATGATCTCAAACAGCGCTTAACTCAACTCGACACCTTAACGCAAGAATTAAATACAAACACTCACAAACAGATAGACCCTATTTATCAGCGCCTTGCACAACTTGATGCTTTGACACAACAGTTGAGTACAAGGACACAACAGCAGATACAGACATTACACCAAACCCAGCAGGAACAAAATATTGATGTTGTGAGTCAACGACTCACTCAACTCGACACCATCATGCAACAGTTGAGTACAACGACACAACAGCAAATTAATCCACTTTCTCAGCGCCTTTCTCAACTGGACTCTTTTGCACAGCAATTAAATCGATACACTCAGCACCAGGTACAGGCATTACAGCAAACCCAGCAGGAACAAAATGTGGATGATGTTAGACAACACCTGACTGAACTGGATGCCCTGACACAAAATTTAAGTGCAAATACTCAAAAACAGTTTCAAGAACTTCAGTACGCGATCGCACTCATACAAACTGAACTACAGGAGTTGTCTTTGGGAAAGCAGCAATCTCAAAACCTGTCGGAAAAAAAACAAAAACCAGAAGGTTTCAAGCCTCCTCAAGTAACGATTAAATCACCAGCACCACCACCACCCCCGCAGGAAAAGAAGCAACAGACAACAAATTTTTCTCCAAATCTATCTCCAGTGACGGTGACACAAAACCCAAGTTCTCAGGTCAATCATAAAACACCGGAAGTTTCTACACCTGTTGTCAGCACAACAACATCACCTCCAAAACCGGAAGTTTCTACACCTGTTGTCACCGTAACAACATCACCCCTAACACCAGAAGTTTCTACACCTGTTGTCACCATAACAACATCACCCCTAACACCAGAAGTTTCTACACCTGTTGTCAGCGCAACAACATCACCTCCAACACCGGAAGTTTCTACACCTGTTGTCAGCGCAACAACATCACCCCCAAAACCGGAAGTTTCTACACCTGTTGTCAGCACAACAACATCACCACCAACACTAGAAAGTTTGACAACAGAAAGTCTTGTTTCATATAAAGTGACGTCCGTCGCATTTAGTCCGAACGGACAAACATTAGTTAGTGGTTGTGATGACAAAACTATAAAAACTTGGCATTTGCCTGACAAGGAACCTCGCATGCTTAGGGAAACCGGAGGATTTTCCTGTTCTGGCGCAGTGAATTCTGTAGCATTGAGTCCTGATGGAAAACTTTTGGCAAGTGGAAATGATGACAAAACAATTCAGTTGTGGGAGATTTCCACTGGAAAGGAAATCTCCACCTTCAAAGGGCATAAAGATAAGGTTTATACTGTAGCATTTAGCCCAGATGGAAAAACTTTAGCTAGCGGCAGTAAAGATAAGAGTATCAAGCTTTGGTCTATAGATACAAATAAAGAAACATCTACACTCCACGGGCATTGTGACGAGATTTTCTGCGTTGCTTTCAGCCCAGATGGAAATATTTTAGCTAGTGGTGGTGGTAAAAAGGATAAAACTATCAAAGTGTGGTATCTGGCTGAAAATAAATTTTTGACTCTTAAAGGTCACTCTGAAGAATTGGGAGGAATTTATTCTGTTGCTTTTAGTCCACATGGAAATACTCTTGCAAGTGGCGGTACAGATAAGACAATTAAAATTTGGCAACTCTCAAATGGTCTAGAACTCCGCACTATTGGGGGACATTCTGATGATATTTGTTCTGTAACATTCAGTCCAGATGGTAAGCAGATCGCAAGTGGTAGTAAAGACAAGACGGTAAGGCTTTGGCAAGTGGAGACAGGGAAGGAAATCCGTACTTTCACTCTTGGTGAAGATCCAATTTATTGTGTTGTCTTTAGTCCAGATGGTAAGACTTTGGCAGTGGGTGGCTATGGTGATAACACTGTCATGCTATTGCCTTGTGATTAAGCTGGGCAAAGCACTTGGAGACTGCAAATGAAATCAGCAGATCAAGCAATGCAAATCAATTTTTCCGGTAAGAGAGTAAAAAAAGACTATGTTTATAACAAATTTTATAAAATGTTAAGACAGATGAATCGTTATAAAATTTGGTAAATATATAAACCTTTCTCAGCAGGAGATGCTAACTTAAAAGTAGGCGCATGGAAGTTAGAAATTTATCTAAACCTTCACTTGTTAGAGCCTGTGCCTCCTGCTCTAATATATTCGCGACCATTTCTCAGTTGTTGTGTTCTGTTGTGATGTATTTCGCCTAAAGTTTAGTAAAGTCGTTTTGGAGGTTTTTTAACTGACAGCAAAAGTGCCTGCTTAGCTTGAATCGAGAATACACAATTGCGAAGATATTGGTTGTGAACCTTGTCCACCTTAGTTGAGTGACTTTCTTCTCATTTTTTACTCTTCTCAATCATTTACACCTACAAAACCGCCGCAAGCTGCTGATACGCATCCATCGTAGCTTTCGGCGGTTAATCCGTTAATGGCTAATTAAAGTAATCACAGTGACTTCTGGTGGGCAAAACAAACGTCCTGGTGGATAAGTCCCTAACCCACGATTAACATAGAGCTGATTTGTTCCTATTTTGTGAAAACCCTGCGCCCATTCCCAGTGTTTCATAACTCTAGAACAGTCTCCTCGTAAAAATGGCACCACTCGCCGTAGTTTTCGGGGAAGTTTGCGAATAAACGGCTTATAGTAAATCACCGCAGGACCAAGTCCTGGCAATACAATTTGACCGCCGTGGGTATGACCAGACAGTTGCAAATCCACTCGCCATTTTTGTAATATTTCAGCACTATCTGGGTTGTGGGATAGCACAATACGAGGAATAGTATCGTCTAGCTGATTCATCACAATTTCAGGCTTAAATTCTCGTGACCAGTAATCAGCTAACCCAATCAAGGGTAGTTCTTTCCCTAAAGGATATGCAATTTCATTCCAAAGAACTTTAATATCTATACTTTCAAATGCAGCTGTGACTTCTGCTTTGGAACGAGTATAATATATATCATGATTACCAAGTGCGGCATAGATCCCAGCGCTACTTTGCAGATGTTTGAGTCGTAGCACTAGCTTATGAATTGGTGACGGATCGTCAGTCACATAGTCACCTGTTAAAACAACTAAATCGGGTTCAGCTTCGTTGCAAACTGCGATCGCTTGTTCCAACATTTTTTCCGACAGCCGCTTACCGTCATAATGCAGGTCCGACATATGAACCAGCTTCGTACCTTGTAACGATGCTGGCAACCCTGCAATATTAACCGTTAACTTCTCGACGCTTAAAGGTCCAGATAACAACCAGTGCATTGCGCTGACATGGCTCCGCTTACCAGCGCTTACAGCTTAACAAATCATTGCCAAGCGAGTATAGGGTTTGGAACAACTTTTTGAAAAATTTATCAAAGTTCTTGTGGATGTTAAACTAGATTTCGTCTTCATAACAAACTTAAGTCTTGACTTACGCAAAATTATGGAAAAACGAACCGCCAAGGACGCACTCGTACACCAAGAAATAAGAGTTTTAGAGAGTTCTTGCGTAAGTCCTATTATTAACAAAGTTATTTGAGCTACTATAAGCTTACAGTATCCCTAAATCTAATCTATGGAGCCTGCTTACATAAAGGATTATAGCCACTTTGAACAGCACGTAGCAACACTTCTCCATAGGGCGGGTTGGACAGTGATAGCTGCCAAATCAAACCAGTCTGGTTACGATTTGGTTGTGAAAAAAGGAAATTTATATGGCGCTGTTTGCATCAAGTGGTTAAGAAATAATGTCGCAGCACCGCAGCTTTTAAAGTTTGCTAATTTTTTCGATTCTGATGAAGGTAAAACATTTCAATTTGGCTTATTCATAACAACAAGAGGTTTCAGTGGACCAGCACTGGCTTTAATTAGATCCTGGGGGAAAGATGCTAAAATCCGCTGTGGAATTGCTCAGGAAAAAAAGCTAGTTGGCATTGATGGCGCTGATTACGAAGATAGAATTAATGACGATTCCACAACCTCAGAAAAGATTTATTTTGGCATTTTTACTTGTAAAGGAGGGGTTGGAAAAACAACTATAGCAGCGCATCTAGCAGGAGCATTTGCACTACAAGGATTCAATGTGGCGCTTGTAGATTTAGATCCAGAACAAAATTTGCAAAAGCTAGTAGGAGATGGGGTTTTTGTTCCTAATTCTAGAGGTAGGGGTACGACGATAGAAGTATTTGATGGCAGGGATTGGCATGAAGATTCCGCCCGTGATTGTAGAATAGTTATTTGCGATTGCTCTCCTGCACTTGAGCGGAACCCCACAAACTTACTCGAAAAATTGCACTATTGCATCATACCAACCACCTTAAATCCACTCGGCTTAAATAAGCATGGTCAAGTGATTCGAGATACTGTAACAGAAATACGTCACATAAACAAAAATGCTCACTTATTTGTTTTAGTTAATAACTTTAAAAATCCTGGATATCAAAAATTAAGTCTTCTCAGAAAAGTTTATTTAGAGACATATAAAGATATTCTCACAAAAGATGATAAGTTTCATTGTATAGACCCAGAAGAAGTTTGTATTCGAGCCAGTGAACAACTTTATTACTGGGGAATACATATTCTAGAAAATCCAGAAAATCCATCTAGCAGATTGGCATTTGACTTGATTGGAGGAAGGTGCTATCCACGTGATGACTTTATCAGCTTAGCAGATTATATAGAGACAAAAGCGGGTGTTGGAATTCTACGAGGTCAGTAAGTAGATTTGAAGAACTCTACCCAGCAAAACCTGCGCTTAGGCTTTCCTCGCCGCAAGACTATGGTGTACATAGAAGTCATTGAACTAACTAAAACCCCGTGGAAACCTCACCCTGCCCTATCGGGCATCCCTCTCCTTATAAAGGAGAGGGAAAGGTATTAGCTACCAAGGGTTCAATATGAAAGTGTTTTATTTAACAAATTCTATATATAGGACTCCTATTTGATTTTTGAAAAAAACTCAGTATACCTGTATTGCTTTTTCCCTGTTCCCTGTTCCCTGTTCCCTGCCCTGACGAGCTGTTCAGAAATCAAACCGGATTCCTATATACTGAAAATACTACTATAAGAGTTGTGCAAACCCAACAAACATAAATATCACCCTGTGATCTCGCAACGATAGTATAGAAATAGGATACCTTAAATTTTTTTATTATGAAAACACTTATATCTTATTACAAAGAAATACAAGAAAAGCTAAAGTCTCAATTAGAACGAACAGAAACAACTGAGCAAGTCGTCAAGATAGTTCAAGACGAGATTAACAAGCTTGCAGACTTGAGTGGTGATTACATTAGAGGATTAACCCCACCACAGGCACGCCTTGCTACAGTCATGTTAAAGGCGCTTAATCAATACACGAGCATTTTGATATTAGTCAAACTGCAAGATTCAATCCTAAGCACTTCGGAAAAATCTCACAGTAGTGCTAACTCACAATCCGAAAACCAGCTAGGCTTGACTGAATTAACCTCTAACACTTTAGCGCCATTTAACACAATGATTCAGATAGAAAAAAATCTGAAATCATTGACATCGCTTGACTATTACAAGCAGGGATTATCACAACAAGTACAGCAAAACCGCGAGGTTATGAGTAGCTTACTTGCTGGCGGTATAACGGGAACCTTGGCAGGGGGTTATATATGGGGGTTAATAGGAGCAATTACCGGAGGAGTGATTGGAAAAATAGTTCAGCAAACCCAGTCGTCTGAAAACACAGGTGTTGTCTCGCAGCCAGAACCACCTAAAAACACGTTGAAAACAAGTATTGTAAAAATAGATATTGATAAATTACTTGACCATCTCTATCAAGCTTTTCAATCAATTGATCTAACTGTTGCTGCGTACGGGGGAAGCGAAGAGAAATCATTCAAACCCGGTCTGGAAAATCATCTAGACTTGTTAGAGTATTTACAAGACCTGATGGCAGACGGACTCGATGAACAAACTCAACTGCCAACTGCGGTGCGTAGGCGCATTGAACAAGCTGCGACGATTTTGAGACGCTACGGAATTGAGACACGAGTTTATCAACCAATAGAGGAACAGGACTCGGGAATGGAAGCTTGGTCAATGTTTTACTTTGAGCCAAGTCTCGATCCACAAATTACAGATTACATCACCTTGAAACAAGCCTTTGTTAAAGATAACCAAGTACTTTTACCAGGTAGCGTAATTGAGCCTGTATAACCAATATCGTAAGGTGGGCAATATTCATCATTTTACTCTCGTTCTCACGTAGATCATGGGAACGAATCAATAGTATTAATTGTATGGAGCAAACAGAATTACTCATGCGCGATTATCATAATATCAAAATCATTGGATTTGATTTAGGGCATGGAGAAACGGCTCTTAGCTGGGTGCGAGCAGATAATGCAGAAACGACTCCTCAAAGTTTACTCATTAATAATAGGAAAAGCCAAATCACTGCCATTGCCCATCATCCTAAAAAAGGAATAATAATTGGTGAAATGGCATGTCAAATGCCCGATGCCACCATCTTTGAAATCGCCTTCAAATCTAGGCGTTTTAATGAAACCGCATATCAAAAAAATATTAAAGAATTTGTAAATGCTATATACCAGCATTTGATTGATACCCAACAAATTCAGTCTGGAGATAACAACTATTTTTTCATCGGTTGTCCATCAGGATGGTGGCAAGAAGAAATTGAGACTTACAAACAACTCCTCTCTAAAGATTGCTTGCCAAATGCAACCGTAGTCAAAGAGTCACGCGCTGCTTTGATGCACGCCAAAGAAAGTGGCATATTCACCATAGAAGAATTACAAAAGTCGGTGCTGGTCATTGACATTGGTTCTTCCACCACAGATTACACCCTTGTCAAGGGTATGTCTGACACTCCGATAGATTTTGGACACGACTTGGGTGCATCCTTAATTGAGAAAGAAATTCTTAAGAAAACCCTGGAATGTCAAACACAATATAGGGAGGGACGCGAAGAAATTTTACGACTTGGAGAAATTCTTAAAGATGAAGAAATTTTGCAACTAGAAGAAATTTCGCAACTTGAAAAAATTTTTGAGCAAAACCCAATATACAAAAATCGCTGTGAACTTCGATGCCGGAAAGCAAAAGAAGAGTATTTTAATTATCAAGATTCTTACGAAGAAACTATTGTTAATGTAGGTATTGAAGATATTCAGAGAAAATTTAAGTTTTTGCCTCTTGTCAATGGCAAAATAATGAACACTATTCTCAGTCAACCTCTACGAGAACTTGACAATAAAAGTTGGCGTGATGCTTTCCGTGACCAGTTGCAGGCAGTCAAAGAAAAGTTGCCACACATAGGCATTCAACCAAGTGCCATCCTCCTGACAGGTAGTGCTTCCAAGATGTCATTTGTTCTGGAAATATGCCAAGAAGTCTTTCCCGATTTGCCTTGCAAGCGAGATGGAGAACCTGAACTTAGTATTGCCAAAGGACTGGCACGTTGGGGACGTGTGTACATTCGCACAGCGGGATTTCTGGAAGAAATTAATCAATTTCTTGACCGAGAACTGACAGGTATTGTAGGAAATTATATACCCGTCTTCTTGGAAAAATTAGCCGAAGAACTGGCAAATGGTTTGGTAGACGACGTGATAAAACCAAGCGTGCAATCTTGGCGGAACAGAAAGATCATAACGCTATCATCTCTTGAATCGGAAATAGAGCAGAAAGCCAAAGCTTGGCTAACAGGAAGTGATGCCAATAATAAAGTGACGACCTGTTTAGTTGAGTGGTTGTCAAAAGTTCAAAACGAGGTGAGGGAAAAAACAGATTCAATCTGTAGAAAATATAGTTTACCACTCGAAACATTTGGCAGCAAAACAATTGACTTGGGCGATCACACAGACAAAGTTCCCACATCTATATCTTTGGATGATTTAACTGGGCTTTCTATATTTGTTGGGCACCTTGTTGCTTTAATCGTAGGCGTTGTCCTAGCAGGATTATTCCATATCCTACTTTTTACGGGAATCATTGCACCGATTGTTGGAATAATAGCTTACTTTATAGGTGAGTCCTTAGTTAAGGAAACAGATATACCGGGCTGGATACGCAAATTGGTGCCTGATCAAAAAATTGACGAATTAGCCTATCAGAAGAAACCAGAGTTGCAGCAAAAAATTCAACAGACTTTAATCCAAGATCCAACAATAGGTGTCAAATTGGGTAAATCTATCAGTGAGTGGCTTAAGGAAAGTGTGCAAGAGCAAGCGGATAAGGCTAGGTTGCTCATTGCTTAAGAAAGTACTAGGACTTACGCACCATCTGCTAGAAACCCGGTTTCTTCGTTCGTCTTTGGTTGCGAAACAGACGATTTTTGGTAGAAACCGGGTTTCTTTGCGTAAGTCCTGAGTACGTCAGTTTTGCAAATATACGCCCACATTCTAGAAGGGTGGGGCGAAACAAACAAAGCCCGCCTATGCGCTTCGCTAACGCGGGCTTGATTTTTATTTACTCCCTTCCCTGTGTAAGATTACCGATGTAATTTCTTCTCCCCTGCTTCCCTGCTCCCCTGCTCCCCTGCTACCTAAACGGTAATCTTCGGGTGGGAAAGGAGTAGGTGTACCTCAGAATTTGGGCTACCTTTAATATATTGAATAATAGTTCAGTAGATTGCTGATGACTCAGGAAGAATTGCAGCGGGTAATTGAGGAGGCGGCGAGTGAGGGAGCCAGAGAACTTGACCTATCGGGTAATGAGTTGACAGTTTTACCGCCTGAGATTGGCAAGTTGACTCAACTCAAAAAACTGATTATCGGCAAATATAAATATAATGACGCGGGCTGTATTGATGGTACTATCGGGAATAACCTGAGTGCTTTACCTACAGAAATCGGACAGCTTCACCATCTTGAAAAACTTCAGGTTACTGATAATCGCTTAAGCAGTTTGCCAGCAGAAATTGGACAACTCACCAACCTGCAAACGCTCCACCTGGGCAGCAATCAACTGAGCGCACTGCCAGCAGAAATTGGACAACTCACCAACCTGCAAACGCTCCTCCTCTGGGACAATCAACTGAGCGCACTGCCAGCAGAAATTGGACAACTCACCAACCTGCAAACGCTCCACCTGGGCAGCAATCAACTGAGCGCACTGCCAGCAGAATTTGGACAACTCACCAACCTGCAAACGCTCCACCTCGACAGCAATCAACTGAGCGCACTGCCAGCAGAATTTGGACAACTCACCAACCTGCAAACGCTCTACCTGGGCGACAATCAACTGAGCGCACTGCCACCCGAATTTGGACAACTCACCAACCTGCAAAAGCTCCACCTGGGCGACAATCAACTGAGCGCACTGCCAGCAAAAATTGGACAACTCACCAACCTGCAAAAGCTTCACCTGGGCAGCAATCAACTGAGCGCACTGCCAGCAAAAATTGGACAACTCACCAACCTGCAAAAGCTCCACCTCGACAGGAATCAACTGAGCGCACTGCCAGCAAAAATTGGACAACTCACCAACCTGCTATGGCTCTACCTGGGCAGCAATCAACTGAACAGCTTGCCAAGGGAAATTGGACGACTCACTAAACTCACAAACCTTGAGCTTGATCACAATCCCCTAAAATCACTTCCACCAGAAATCCAAACAAAAGGATTTAGAAAAATTCTGGAGTTTTACAGGCAACAGCTAGAACAAGAAACTGATTACCTCTACGAAGCCAAATTACTTATTGTAGGAGAAGCTGGAGCGGGCAAAACTACGCTAGCAAAAAAAATTCAAGACCAAAATTATCAGCTACAACAGGATGAAATCTCTACCGAAGGTATTGATGTTATTCAATGGAAATTTCCACTCTTAACTGGCAGAGAGTTTCAGGTTAATATATGGGATTTTGGCGGTCAGGAAATTTATCATGCTACCCACCAATTTTTCCTCACCAAACGCTCCCTTTATGTTGTGGTCGCAGATACTCGTAAAGAAGATACAGATTTTTACTACTGGCTAAAAGTGGTAGAGTTACTGAGCGGTAACAGTCCTTTGTTAATTATCAAAAACGAAAAGCAGGAGCGTAAACGAGAAATCAACGAACGGGAGTTACGGGGTGAGTTTACTAATTTTAAAGAAACACTCACTACAAATCTTGCGACTAATCGTGGTCTTCCAGAAATCCTTAATAATATTAAGTATTACATTCAAAAGTTACCCCATGTAGGAACAGAACTCCCCAAAACCTGGGTTAAAGTCCGGGAAGCTTTAGAAGACGACCCCCGCGAATATATTAGCTTGGAAGAATATCTCACTATTTGTCAACAATATGGGTTTACTGCAAATAAGGACAAATTCCAACTCAGCGGCTATCTGCATGATTTAGGCGTATGTCTTCACTTCCAAGAGGATGACTTGCTACGAAAAACCGTGATTCTCAAACCTAGTTGGGGTACAGATGCCGTTTACAAAGTTTTGGATAACCCACAAGTCATTGAAAACTTGGGTAAATTTGACCGCAATGATTTAGCAAAAATTTGGCATGACAACAAATATACCGATATGCGGGCAGAACTGTTGCAGCTAATGATGAAATTTAAACTGTGCTACAAAATTCCCAATCGTCCTGACAATCTTCCTGACACCTATATTGCACCTCAACTGCTTTGTGCTAACCAACCCGACTACACCTGGGACGAAACCAACAACCTGATTTTGCGCTACGAATACAAGGAATTCATGCCCAAAGGTATCCTCACCCGCTTCATCGTTGAGACATACCCTTGGATTGATGAACAAAAACTCGTTTGGAAAAGCGGCGTTGTTCTCAATAAAGACCAAACCCGTGCCAAAGTTATTGAAAACTATAATCAAAGGGAAATTAAAATTCGTGTCGCCGGAAACCGCAAGAAAGAACTGCTAGCAGTTGTCACCCACGAACTCGAAAAAATTCATCAGTCTTTCAAGCGTTTGAAGCCTGAAATCTTTGTTCCCTGCAATTGCCAAAGCTGTCAAGGAAGTCAGACGCCTTATGCTTATCCTCTGGATGCACTGCAAAAGCGCTTAAAAGCTGGTCGAAAACAAATTGAGTGCGAGAACAGCTTTCAAATGGTAGATGTCCGAAAGTTGATTGATGATGTTATGGAGCAAACTTCGGGTGCACAGTTGCAACGGGAATTAGAACAGAAGAAAAATGAATCTCAGCAATCATTTATGCCAGAACCCATAATCAGAAATCAAGTCTTCATAAGCTATAGTCATGAAGACCAACAATCGCTTACCGAACTCCAGAAACACCTAAAACCCATGATTCGCAATCAAAAACTCGCGGTGTGGGATGATACCAAGATCAAAGCCGGTGCTGAGTGGCGACAAGAAATCGAAGAAGCGATCGCAGCAGCAAAAGTAGCTGTGTTGATGGTTAGCCCTGACTTTTTAGCATCAGATTTCATTGCTGAGAATGAGTTACCTCCACTACTAAATACAGCTCAAGCCAAAGGACTTACGATTATTTGGATACCGTTGCGTTTTAGCAGTTACAAAGAAACAGCAATTGAAAAGTATCAAGCAGCGCACGATCCCAAGAATCCTCTAAGTAGGTTGAGTGAGGCAGAGCAAGATGGAGCTTGGGTGGACATCTGTAGTAAAATCAAAGAAGCAGCATCCAAGATTAATCAAGTGTAACAAAAGTGATATTGACTACTAAAATTTAGTTACTCCTATCACTATGTCATTACCTTTAATTTTTAATTTTATCTGCAAATCAAATGGGAATTTGTCCTAAGCTTGATCAGTTTCAGGTGCCAACGGTTCTATATTAACGATTTTGCCACCGAGTCGATTAATCCGCTGGAGTTCTTGATTTAAGCGGCTAAACGGTACCGTAATAAACACACTGGCACTGGAGCGAATGGCATAATTGTTATTATCCGTAACCTCATTTTGATGGAGACCGATCACTTCAAACCGGAAACTCCGATTCGCTGCAATGGAGTTGTTGCCTCTGCCGCTAACAATTTGATAAACCATTATATTATCCCAGAAATTAAAGGAAATTTAAATTCCCCCTTATCGGGGGATTGACAAATTTTATAAAGTCTGAATTAAAGAGGCGTAATACTGGCAATCTTGCCATTTTGGCGTTGAACCCTTTGAAAGTAATCTGATAGCTGTTCGTAGGGGATAACGACTGCTTGGTTGACGCGGCGAACCTTGGGATATCCTGGTTTGGAAATACTTGCCACTTCAACTCGATAGAGTCGTCCTGTGCCAAAAGCTTGTGAGCCTCCAAATGTGCTGCTGGGAGTTTCTCCTCTTAGCGGAGGACGATAGGCAAAGCCATTATTGCTAGGGGCAGGAGCAACTACGGTTGATGCACTATTTTTCGCCAGTTCACTAGCTAGACGAGGGGAATTGCCTGGGATTTGGGAGCGATCGCTCGTCGCATACCCACGATACAACTGAAAAATCCGGGTAAAGCCCACGGTTTTCTGTCCAGGTTGAGTCTTAAATCCCCGATAGTAGGGTACGATATTTTCCCCAAAGTTGACTTGGTACTCGCTTGAGTCAATATAGGAATCAATGTCAGCGTCGTATCCTTTGGTTTGGTACAAATCCAGGTGATAGGCTATCTCAGATTCATCATAAGGGGCACGACCCAAAAAATGTTTGTAGTTCAACTCAGTGAAACGGCTGTGGAAGCTACTGGAGAAAAACTTAGCTTTATACAGTTGGGATTTTGCCACCTGACGGACAAATTCTTGCACGCTTATTGAGCCATTCAACAGCAGAGATTCTGCGCCAGTCAGGCGTTCGGATTTTAATAAATAATCATTGCCTAAGACTTGACGATAAACAGCCGCGATCACAGCAGAAAGATCTGTCTGGCTGGCATTAGACCATAATTCAATAGGGGCAGCATTACTAAAAGCAGAGGTTCCGAGTCGAGATGCGGCTGTTGTAATAGCCATCTAAAAGTCTCCTTGATTAAAAACTTTTATGAAACAGGATTTACGCAAAAACTCTTCTTAACCTCTTTTCTTCGTGTCCTTTGCACGGCAGGTGCTACAACGGGGGGAACCCCCGCAACGCACTGCCTCGTCTTTGTGGTTCGTTTTTCCATAACTTTGCGTAAGTCCTATGAAAGAGTGATGCTAATAATCTTGCGTCCCTGGCGATTGAGTTGTTGCAATCGATCCGACAACTGCTCAAAAGGGACAACCACTTCACTAATACTCTGGCGGATAACTGTAGAGTTAGGAGAAGCCGCCTGCGTGAGGCGAATTCGATAAGTGTTACCACCGCGACGACCTGTTGAAGTGCCAGTTAAAGTGCCAGCAGAAGCAGGGTAGATGGGGGATACCAGGTTTTTTGCTAAATCCCAAGTTAATTGTCCTTTGGGCTTGCTTTGGGCGCGATCACTATTCGCATAACCTCGATACAACTGGAAAAAATGCGGAAACCCAACTGTTTTTTGTCCTACCACGGTTTGGAAGCCTCGATAGTAAGGGACAATGGAATCTCCAAAGCTTTGTTGATACTCGACAGAATCAATGTAGGAATTAATATCAGCTTCGTAACCTTGGGAATTGTAGAGATCGACGTGGTAGGCAATTTCTGACTCGTCGTAGGGCGCACGACCCAAAAGATGTTTATAATTTAATTCAATGAAGCGAACTTGAGAGTTGGAATAGAAGAATTTTTGTCGATATAGTTCTGATTGGGCGATCGCACGCACAAAATCCCGTAGTGTAATCTGTCCCTGACGCAAGAGTGATTCTGCACTCAAAAGACGCTCACTTTGCATCAGATGTTCATTGCCCAAAACTTGTCTATAGGTCGCCCAAATCACCGCCTGGACATCAGTTTCTGTCCTCACAGGACGCAGTTCAACCTTTTCAGCATCTGCAAATGGGCTAATTCCTAATCGGCTTGCTTCTCCCAGCCTTGCCATAATTCCACCTCTTAAATCTCGATCACACAACTGCGAATCTGGTTAAAAAGACATTTAAAAAAAACCCTTGCGTAGTCATTGAAAAGCTAGAAAACTCCAACAGCATAAGTATCTCAGTCAGTTTGAATTGAGAGAACAGATAATGATGCCAGTGTTTGAAGCCTTTCAGGCTGACTACACAAAGGCTCGACGCATTTGCAAACTTTAGGTTCAGTTTTGTGGAACTATGTAACGAAGTTTGGTGAAAATAATTTCGTAATAACATTACTTTGGATGCAAAATTACCAAATTATTTTCTTGCTGCATCACACAAAACTGAAAGACTTCCGCTAGGTCAAAGAATTGATCACATAATCAATGTAGGAGTTCGCTTCAACAGCGGGGTCACCTGATAAACCATGATTGGCCTTGATGTGTTTGAGGGCTTCAATGTACCAGCTTGGAGATAACTCAAAGGTGCGGTTGATTTCAGCTAAGCCAGCAATCAAATAATCGTCGATTGGACCTGTTCCACCTACAACCAAAGCATAAGTAATAATCCGTAGGTAGTAGCCTACATCGCGCACACATTTTGCCTTGCCAGTGGAACTAGAAGCGTAGTTAGGTCCATCCAACTGGGTGGTATAAGGAAACTTTTGATACACAGCGTTAGCTGCGGCTTCAGCCAGACTTGACGCTTTTTTAGATAACGTCTTTGCCGCTTCTAAGCTGACAGCTGCCTGCCGGTAACGACCGAATGCAACCTGGATTTCAGTGCTACCCAAAAAGCGACCTTGGGAATCCGCAGAAACAATCGCTTCCGTTAAAGGCGTCTTACTCATTGACTTAATATCTCCAAGTTTGTTCTATAAAGGATTGATTTGATGTAGTTGTGACGATTTAGGCAACAGCCGCCGCCGCGCGATCAAAATAGGTTGCAACTTCCGCAATCAGTGCACTGCAATCACCACGGGTAATACCGTTGGGATCATTGGCAATGGCGATCGAGGCATCCTTCAGCTTCTGAATACCAACAGCAACAGAAGCCCCAGGGGTGCCTAGTGCCAGATAAGTTTCCCGCAAACCATTGAGGGCACGATCATCCAATACACTGGCATCTCCTGCAAAAATCGCATAAGTCACATAGCGTAGAATGATTTCCAAATCCCGTACACAAGCAGCAGCACGACGGCTTGTGTAAGCATTTCCACCAGGCGCTATCAGCTGAGGTTGTTCAGCGAACAACTGTCGAACTGCATTAGCAACAATAGTAGAGGCATTGCTAGTAATCCGGTTGATGACATCAACGCGCTTGTTACCGTCTCTAACTAAACCTAGTAGAGCATCCAATTGAGAGTCATTAAGGTATTCTCCTCGTGAGTCAGCCTGGGCAACAACTTTAGAAAAAGCATCCTGCACCATAGTTGAAATCTCCTAAATTTTGATGAGTTGAGAATGAATGATGTGATTTTAAAACAGGAAGTGAAGGATTAAGCTTTGCACTTCTTCTCAGACGGAGAATCGCACAAGAAAAACTTGAAGCCAAGATTATAAAAATCTTAACCATTTGCTTTCTTATAGCAAGAACATCCTCTTCCAAAAGACTAGATTATCTTTTAGTATCTGAGAAAAATTCACAATCGTTATAAAAGCAATGAACCTCAATAAAACAGAAGCTTCACTACTTTGTTTCGCCTATTCACTCGTAATTTCTTTTATACAATAATTGCCATCCACAATTTTGTTACAAAAAATTTCGTATGTTTCAGAAAAGCATAGCATCAATTATAAAGTCTGTTTTTTGCAGTAATTTTCCCTGATTATCTTCCAAGAAATATAGTATTTTACTTAACAAATAAGTCTGTAACCTTTACCTGAAGTCACTTTTTGAGAAAAATATATTTTGGCAACTGAGCTATTAATATTTAGTATTATCTCTGTTTTTTTGTATGTTTTCGGTGTTTTTCTAATATTTTTAACAAGAAACAGTGATTGAAAACCTCGAAAATAGTAATTTTATATACTACATAAAAGTATTTATAATTACAATCGTTAATAAAGTGTAACAAGAGTGACATTGACTACATAAATTTAGTAACTCCTATCACTATTAAATCATTTATCGAATCAGCCCTTCATTTGCTGTAAAGATTGGGATATCTTGTCCCGATTGATGAAGGACATTACTCCATGATTAAATATCAGAGGTTTGCAAGCTTCGATTCTTGTTGATTAAGAAAATCGTAGATTTGGTGGTCTAAAATCAGTGGCAGATACCTTGAACCACAGATTTATTCCATACACCCTTCTTATACCCCAGCAAACGCCACAACTGAAAGCAACTGCACGTATAAGTAAGTCGGTGAAAATAAACCTAATTATGTAACAGAAAGTAAAATTCTTCAAACCCCTGTGATTGCTTCGTTCCACTCGCTATGACATAGTGTGAATTATTTACGCCGTTCTACTTACTTGTAGTGTTTGGCGACGAAAAGCTTGGTTTTGCACAAGAAGAGGATTTTATCAAAAGTCTGAGACAGCATGGTGGAGAACCCCATATCCTCACTGGGTGCGATCGCTATTTTTATGACGTGGTACTCAATGAGATTAATATTCAGCTTTCTAATCTTTTTGGAACCGACTCTTGGTTGCTTGACTTCGGTGTAAGCTATTTTGGCGATTATGTAAAAGAATCTGGTAAATTTTTGTTCGATAAAAATATGAGATGTACCTGATATCATGTCCGGCTAATTAGTTGTGATTACCAAATATGTGCAACAACTGGGAAATCCTCTTTCCCCCTGCTCCCTGCTCCCCTGCTCCCTGCCGTCTTAATGATAAGTCTTTCACCGGACATGATATGAGAGGACGACACCCAGCACATTGGTGTCAACTTAAATTGTTCGTCTTTCAGGAAATCTTCTCATTAGATCTAGTAATAGCAAGACTTTGTTAGTGTCATACAGCAGACTTAACCAACTCAAACGTGACTACTTTCAACTACTTAGAGAAGATGCTGATTGGAATATTTGTGATTATATATTTATACCGATTCTCCATGAAGATGCACTTAATGTTTATTAGACGAACCGCCAAGACGCCAAGAACGCCAAGAATGAAAGAGTAAGTATTAAGTGCAAGTTTACAGAGAATTGGTATTAGTCTTGAAAACAGTATCAATACGATTTGTTCTATTCTTGCCAAAGAGCAACTTGTTGTCTCAATTCCAACATATCTAAATGATTGCTAGCAAACGCTTTTCGTAAAAGTGGGTAAGGAATAAATTCATCATACTTCTGAATTTGTGGAGCATCCATATCACTCACTAAATCCTCATTATTTATTCTTTGCTCACATAACGAAACAATTTCATAATAAAGAGATTCAACTTTTTTCTGAGCTAATTTAACTGTCAAAAAATAAGGATTATCACCACTTATACTGCTAATTTCCAACGACTCACGACAAAAACTGTTTAGCAATCTTTCCAAAGTACGGTAAGCGACAGTACCCATCCAAGGAAAGATGCAGCACTTTCCCTTTTCTAATTGCAAAATATTATGTTTATCGAGTCCAGCTTCTCTTGCCAATTCACGAACTGACTGCAAACGCTTCAAAGCATTGTTTTGTAAGTAGCTATACTCCATATCCTCAAACAACACCTGTCGCATTCGTTGCAAAATTCTTGTATGAATCGTACCACTACCACCCCGCCAATAAATACTAGCCTTACCATCTACCTGCTTAACTAAAATAATCTTTCTTTTAAAATCAACATCTACAACTTCCCAAGTTTTCCCTGCCAAAGCAAATAGATGTCCAACAGGAGACGGCGTTGTGATACTACCAATTTCTGTTGTTCCTTGCTTAACAACATATTCCTGATTATCAGGAAAAACAGCATAAAACTGAAATTTACCTACCACCTTTTCTCCTACCAAACCTACGATAAGTTTACCTTGCTCAGTTAAGTGAAGGTGGTCAATATCAATGAGATAGCGCAACAATAACTTAAAATCTTCCTGAGAAATAGCAGCAAAACTTGGTAGACTTAAAACCTCTTTAGCAAGACCAGCAGGAGAAAGTTCTCCCATTGCTACTAAAACACTCATTGTCTGATGATATAATAAACTCAAAGGATATATCAAAGGCTTAATTGGTTCAATCCACCGCTCTTCCAAATAGAGTTGAATAATTGCAATACATTGCAAAAGTTGCCAAGGAATTTGTTCCGGTAAAGATGCTTCTGCATCTACTTTCTCCTCAGCACAAACAAACCGCATATCAGCAGCTTCACCTCTTCTTCCAGTACGTCCTAACCGTTGTAAAAAACTAGCAACAGAAAGAGGCGATTCCAACTGAATAACTCGCTCCAAATAACCAATATCAATACCCAACTCTAAAGTCAACGTCGCAGCAGTCACCGCTGGTTGATTTGGTTCACGCATAGCAGCTTCAGCCGCTTGACGCAAACTCGCAGAAATACTACCATGATGCACATGATAAATATCTGGATACCCCTCATCAGAAGCAATTTGACGCAAAGATGAAATCACAGATTCCGTTTGCGACTTATTATTTGCAAAAATCAGACACTTCCGAGACTTACTCAAATTAAAAACATATCTATCATATAGACTTGTATCTTCTTTTCCTCTCTCTGCGTCCTTGGCGTCTATATCCTGGGGACACGCTGCGCTAAGGCGGTTCGTTTCAAAAACATAAAAATGCTCCACCGCAAGTCGAATTTGACGTTTTCCCCCCTCAATCTTCGGAGTAAGCACCAACTTATCAGTCCCAGAACGTAACCACTCTTCAGCCATCGAGTAATCACCCAAAGTCGCCGACAAACCAATTCTTCGGGGTTCTCTTTGCGTCAATCTTGCCAACCGTGCTAATTGACAAAGAATTTGACAACCTCGTTCTGAACCCATAAATGCATGAATTTCATCAATGATCACAAACCGTAAGTCACCAAACAAACGCGCTAACTCATGATGTTTGTTAATTAATAAACTTTCTAAAGATTCTGGTGTAATTTGCAGAATACCCTTAGGATTCTTAAGAAGCTTAGTTTTGTGACTTTGGCTAACATCACCATGCCAATACCAAACAGGAATATCAGCCTCTTTCAACAAATCATTCAGACGTTCAAATTGATCATTAATTAAAGCCTTAATAGGACCAATATACAGTGCGCCAATTGTAGCAGAAGGGTTTTCATGTAATAAAGTCAAAACTGGTAAAAATGCTGCTTCTGTTTTCCCCGAAGCAGTACCAGTAGCAACGAGCAAATGAGCATCAGTGTTAAAGATGACTTTACAAGCTTCGATTTGAACTGGTCTTAATTCAGTCCAGTTATGATTATAAATATATTCTTGGATAAAAGGGGCGAGTCTGGCAAATATAGCATCGCTCATCTTGTACTTACACCTTAACAGGATTGCTATAACGCATCGTGTAACTCTACGTTATCTTTTATATTTTGCAGTTATAGCAGTTGCCCGGTAGATCAGGACATGAACTAATGAGAAAATATGGACACCACGAGACTTTCAACCCTGTTCCCTGTTCCCTGTTCCCTGCTATACTTTTACAAACTAAATTCTGCTGCATTATCATCCAAATCTGCATCTTTACCCTTAACAGTCGGTTTAAAGTTAGCACCATGAATGAGTTGAGCAAAAGAAAGATTTGAATTTTGATAAAGAAGATTCAATACACTCAGGAAATCCCGTACAATTTCCCCTGGTGTTAGCAAAGCTTCTGCACCCAAACGGTTAACAATTTCTTGTACAAAATCTTTCAAATCACTATTTTTTAAATTCTTCTCATAACCAAAATTAACGGCATGGATTTCTGTTAATCTTTGCAGAAGTGTCAGAATTTCTTCTTGTGTGAGTGGGTTCAGCCGCATGACTGGTCCCATATATTCCTGGACTCCTGCTTGAGTGACAAAACGGCTTTCTTTTGTCCGTCTCCGCCAAGCAGAATCTGCAAAAAGACCTCGATTTGGATCTTCTAAAAATCTTGTCGTACCACCAAGAAAAATGCCAAGATGTTCTGCTTTACACTGCATAATATCATTAAACATCCCTAGCAATCTGTTATAGTTTTTTTCCCTTGTCACTGTTGGAGATATCTGGTATAAAAGTGCAGCTTCATCTAGCAGAATTAAAAGACCTTTATAGCCAATCTCCGCAACAAATTTAGCTATAAGCTTGATATAGTCATACCAACTTTCATCATCAATAATGACACGTACTCCCAAGGCGGCTTTTGCTTCTGTTTTAGTAGAAAATTCTCCACGCAACCATCGCAGTGCTGCATTTTTCAAATCATCATCATCCAATCGATATCCGCGCCAGTAAGCAACAATAACACTACCAAAATCAAATCCGTGAACTAAGTCTTCTATATATTGAACGACTTCCCTGATTTTTGCTTCAACTCGATCATCAAAACCTTCGTCATTAGGACGCATCCCGGTTTGTTTGGCAACTTCTTGTTGGATTTTATTAATCCATCCTTCTAAAATGGAAATCAACGCATTACCATCAGGACGAGTTTTTGTCGCAAGATGGCTCATTAATTCTCGATACGTTGCCAACCCTTCGTTGTTGCTTCCTGCTAATCGGCGTTCCCAGCATAAGTCAGCATCAGCTACGACAAAACCTTGCTCCATAGCACGGTTGCGAAGCAATTGTAGCATGAAACTTTTGCCGGAACCGTAATTACCAATGACGAAGCGAAATGCTGCTACCCCTTCTGCTATGTCATCAAGATTTTGCGATAAAGTTTTAAATTCTTGTTCCCGCCCTACTGCTATGTGTTCTAGTCCGACTCTAGGTACGACACCTGCACCTAGAGAATTTATCAACGCAGTGGATACTTTTTTTGAGATTTTGAGCTTTGTCATGTAGATTAATACACCTAACTTTTCTTGTTCCTAGGAAGCACGTGGAAAAGCATTGAGTGGGCGTCTCCTCTGTTGCAATTTACCAAATATGTAACCTAGGTGAAAGTATTTATAGCTGAAATATGGAAGAATATTGTACTGAATTTTAGTTGAGTGAGGTTTCTTCAGTCATTTTATATTCATACATGTCAAGTATTTTTTTGAGGTTTGTTTTATATTCCTCATAAATTTCTGGCGTTTCTGAACTCGAATCTATTATCAATTCACCAATAGTATCATTAGCAAGTTCATTTATTGAATCAATCAGTAGATTTGGCATTGTAATATTTTCTTCAGCTATCTTTTTAATGACAGGATAAGGGTTGTCTTGCTCTAGCATAGCTTTTAATACCCGAATTTCATAACCCTGTAACTGCTTGGTAAATTCCCCCCATTCTTCGGAAACATCTGATACACTGATAGTATCTATTGGCTCTAAAGTATCTATTAATTCAGAGAAAGGAAATAAATCTTCGTCCTCTTCCTGTTCGTTTTCATTAATTTTTTCTTGAGTTGTCAGGGTTTCCATTTGGTGGAGAAGTTCCCAAACTTGACTTTGCAATTCGTCACGTTCCTCCTGCAACAATATAACTTGCCCTTGTAGCTGTTGTTGTTGAGTTTGTTGTTCTGTTAATTCGGTTTGCAAAGCATTCAGGCTTACTTCTATATGTTCTTTCTCAGTTTTTCTCTCTAACATGAGTTGCTTTTGCTGGTTTTCTTGGATTTCAACCTCTTGTATTTGGACTCGCAACTCGTATAATTTTTCTTCTAGTTGAGGCTTAAGCCGATTCAGCAGAATTAAGCTGTTTTCTGATTCTTGCTTCTGCTGCTGAAGTTCGCTGATTTGAGCTTGCAGTTGAATAATTTCAGAACGTGAAATATTAGAGTTTAATTCTAAACGCCGTTTTTCAGCGGTTAGTGTCGAAAAGGTATTGTTAAGTTCTACTTTTGATTCCTCAATTGTGCGAAGTTCATTTTGTAGATAGTTTATTTTTCCTTGTAACTGTTTTTTTTCTATTATATAAACGCCTAGCTCTCTATTAAGAGTATCTCTCTGGTTACGTCGTTCTATAACTTGATTTTGTAAATTGCTTGACTCTGCGTGCAGTAAAGCGTTATGCGCTTCAAGTTGATTAACTTCTGTGACAATGCGAGATTTTAGTCCTTCAAGATCTCTAATTCGCCTCTGTAGAGAATCTAAAATCATCATTTCATAATTTCTTTTGCGCTTGTCTACAAATAAGGCTGATAGATACGTAGCAGGTACAGTCACTAGACCAGTGAGAAAGGCTTTATTAAAATCCCAGCTAAGGACGAGACTAAGACCAAAACTCACGCCAAAGGCAACTATACCTATAATAAGTCGATTACTCACGATCGCTGATTGCATATTGCTTGTTTTTAACATAGCCAAATCATTCTAAATATTTTTCAGTTAAGGAGTCTCACATTGTCGCCTTTCAAGCTATAGGTGTTATTATTTTTAACATTAGAGTCGAGAAAACGGAAAAATTAAAAACGAAATTTTTTTATTTTATGATTCTGTGTTTGCTGCATGATGGCTTGAACTAGACACAGTCAAATCTGCTTTTAAGAAATCAACAAATTGTCTTGCTGTTCTTCCAGAACGACCATTATGGCGAGTTGCCCATTGTAAAGCTTGATGTTCCAAATCTTCCTGACTCATATCAATTCCAGCTTGTGCCGCAAGATGCCGGATAATTTGTAAGTAAGTTTTCTGGTCAGCCCCTTCAAAAGTCAAGGTTAAACCAAAGCGATCGCTAAAAGATAGCTTCTCTTGCATAGTATCCCATGCATGAACTTCATCGTTGTCTCTGGGAGATGGTCTATCAGCAAAAAATTCTCGAATTAAGTGGCGGCGGTTAGATGTAGCATAGACCACAATGTTTTGAGATCGTGCGGTTACATTACCTTCCAAAACCACTTTGAGTGCTTTGAAAGCATCATCGTCTTCTTCAAAAGACAGATCATCAACAAAGATGATAAATTTCTGTGGGACGCTTCGTAACTGTTCCACAATTTTTGGTAAGTCTTTCAAGTCAGATTTGGTGACTTCCAGTAAGCGTAAGTTGGAATTGCCATACTCATTCAGTAAAGCTTTCACCAAAGAAGATTTTCCCGAACCGCGACTACCGTAAAGCAAGACGTGCAGCGCCACCTGTCCAGATAATAAAAACTCTGTGTTTTTCAACAATGCTTCTTTTTGCAACTCGTAACCCACAAGTTGATTTAACTCAATTGGATCGCAATAGCGTATTGGAATAAACTCCCCACCTTGCCAACGCGCAGCTTTATACTCTGCAAATAAACCTGTACCAAACTGGCGATAATACGCTGCCAATTCTTTCACGGCATCAGCCCAATTTTCCAGCTGTTGTAACTTCTCTATAAGTGGAAATTCGTGAACTCTTGCGACTCGATTTTGCTCTACATACCATACGACTGGTGAAACGCTTAAATGAGCTACTTCTTGCACCCACTGACTCAAAATAGCACTGCCACACTCATCAAGACTTTGCAACGCTCGTAAATCATGCTCAACTGCTGCGACTAAAGCTGGAGGGAGATTTTCAAATTCTTGTTGTTGAGCAAGTTGAGTAAAAGGATTATCTGCTCTGAGAATTTGAGTAATGAGATATTCCTCCCAGTTTTGATGTCTGGCAGCCAAGCACCTGAAGTAATTGCCGTATGCTTGGAGACAACCTTGTCCATCCGCATCAGTGTAGCGTATTGCTTGCAATAGGTCAAGATATACCCTCCCCAGTTCGGTTTGGAGGACGGATTGGTAGAGTAAGAGGGATGCAGCTTCGCGCTGGAGGAATTGAACTTTTGCGATCGGCTTAGCCGCTTCGTAGAAGGTCCCTTGATTATCCATTGATCAAAAAAGTGATATAGCTCAATAGCTATGGTAAATTGTCTGCTGATGGTTGCAACAAAATCAAAATCTACATAGGTTTTTAATAATGACTTTAGGTATTGTTACAGCTCTTGCCTACGGCGTTGTGGCTCTGGTTGGTGGCATCATCGGCTACCGTAAAGCGAATAGCAAAGTTTCTCTTATCAGTGGTGGTATCAGTGGCTTATTACTGATTATTGCTGCTTTTGTCCAGTTCCAAGGACAAACTTGGGGTTTGACGTTAGCAGCTGCGATCACCGCTATTTTAGTCATAACTTTTGGGGTTAGGCTCGTGAAAACACGGAAGTTTATGCCTGCAGGAGTTATGGCTATTTTGGGTTTGGTAGCACTAGCGATGATGGTCAATCAGCTGGTGGTATTGGGATAGCATCAGCGTTCAAGTTATAACCAGTATTGGTTTTTGACGTTGTGCACCACTATATTTCTAGATGAAAAAAGAGCGATATCGCTATTCAGGTAGGGGAGCATTTTTAGGATGCTCTCCAGCATAGTAAACAACTACTTTCTGCTGTTGAGCGTCAGGGACATAAAATACCCTATCTTCCTTGGTGACTTCATATTCCCATGCGCCCTTATAGGGTTTGCCTTTCAACGGAAAAACGCGCCCAGGTTTCCGGCGTCATAGGCGTGGTAGATAAATCCTCATAGCAGCGACTAGCATTTTCTGGCGCACGCGACAGTAATAATTCCCAGTCTCGATTAACCCGTCGATTCTTTGCTACCACTAGCCACTGTGGCACTGTCGCTATTTCAGCTGGTTTAGACGGCTCTGCATATGGGTTTTCTTCAATTTCTTTAATAGATATAAATATATAAGTAAGTCGGTGCAAAAAAATCAAACTGTGTAAAGAAAAGTAAATAAGGCTCAAACTCTTTCTCTCCCTACTCCCTGCTCCCTGCTCCCTGCTTTATTCCAACAAGAATTATTTACGCCGACCTACTTAAATGGCAAGATTACTGTTTTCTAAATGAGAAGATCATATAACGTATCAATTCCAATCGACTAACCCATTCAAGGATTAAAGTTTGCGATAACGCCGAAAAAAGATCTACGTCTAACTTAAGATATTGCTTCATACTCTGAAGAAATTTATAAGTTGGTAAGGTATTGACCGTAATATTCCGTTCGAGCAGTTGATCGAAACCTGTCTCGGCAGCGAGTTTACAGTAGGATTTAGTAGTGTATCCTATGTCGAAGTAGCCGTAAAAGCCTTCAGGTGGTTTAGCATACCATACAAGTGGTAGAAACCAATCTACAGGAATAAAATCCGACAAAGCAAGACGCCCATTTGGCTTAAGCACGCGAAAGGCTTCCTGAAAGAACTGCCGACGATCCGGAAAGTGAAAAATGCATTCAACTGCTAACACCACATCGAACGATTGATCGGGAAACGGTAACATACAAGCATTACCTTCTTCAAACCGAAGTGTATTGCCATCCCGTGCTATTACTTTTTTTCGTGCCTGCTCCAATTGCCGTCCATCAATATTCAACCCAACCAGATTCATTTGCGAAAACTGTTCATTCAAGCTAGCGATTGTGCCACCAAGACCACAACCAACATCCAAAACATCTTGACCATTCTTAACATTTGCAGCAGAATAAACTTCGCGAGTCAGATGTTCGGCTGCCTTGCTAAAATCTTCTGGTGTATTCAATGCTTGTTCTGGGTTGAACCAATAGCCCCAATGTACATGACGCCCAAACGCTAGATCAACCTCAGGATGACCAGTGTCGAGCAATGTCAAAAGCTGGTCAATATATGGTAAATTAATCTGCTGATCCTTCATGGATAATCCTTTTCTTCAACTTTCTTTTTCACTCTATGATGTTTTTGTTCAAGCTTTCGTCCCCACTGTAATTCTAGTTTCGTGGTTTGAGAACTTCCCATGAAAAGTCTGTTTTAGAATTTGGTGTCTTGAAATAACTTACCGTAGTAGATTTAGTACATTAGCTTTAAATATATCCACTGTACCTTCAACAATTAATTGAACTGCGGGTAGTGCTAAACAAGTAATGATGCATTGTAGTAATGCACAAAATACCAAATAGCACCAATGTGATTCTCCAAGGACTTGGAAAAGGACAAGGTTTTTCGCACTAATCGAGACACTCGTTGCCTCAACGTATTGTTAAATCGCTCAATGTAGCTGGTTTTGCCTGTTTGTTTTCCTACCGCGCGATGTCGCTTGCTCGGCAGAACTGCCGCATAGGCTGCCCAGAAGTCAGTGTATGCGATCGCGCATTGGCGATAGACACCAGGCAAGGATTCCCACAATTTACGCGCCGCAGATTCATTGCGATCGCCAATGTAAACGCCAACAATCTCACGGGTGTCTGCATCTAGAGCCAACCAGACCCATTGCTTGTTACCTTTGTTGTCCACGAATGACCATAACTCATCGCATTGAATCATTAGCCTTCCCTTTTTTTGGGCGTCACTTGCACGCTTCGAGGCACAGAAGCATATTTCTCATTGACGTAGGTTTGTAGCCATTGTTCAGAAACCTGGGCTGCACGAGCGATTCCAGCCAAAGAAATGCGTTCCAGTAGCAATCGGTCAATCAGTTCCCGTGTGGCTTGGTTGATCACTTTTTTAGTCGGTTGTTCGACGAACTGTCGTCCGCAGTCATGGCATTTGAACCGTTGTTTACCGTTGTGGATGTGGCCATTCTTAACCGTTTGGGAAGACGCACAAATAGGGCAGGCAGGCATGGAAAGAGAACAGCAAGAAACTCTACTTCTCCATCATTACATCTTGAGCACTACCCAAATTTTATTTAATTAGGATTGAGCTTATAAGTGGGTGGACAAAATTAAATTAATGGTGGGCATTGCCTACTCAAAGCTTGTAACCTTTGCAGAAAAACTGTTTTAGGCAATGCCCACCCTACTGACATATTTCTCCAGTTAATACCTACTAGGTTTGAGAAATCAGCCTGAATGCTTAACTTTCTTGCGAGAAAAAAATCTCGGAAACTTGGGTTGACCAAGCTTTTTCCGCCATTCTTCCATGTAAGTGTAAAACACAGGAGTCAGGTAAAGCGTCAAAATCTGAGAGAACACTAATCCGCCGACGATCGCAATCCCCAAAGGACGACGTGCTTCAGAACCCGAACCTGTCCCCAACGCAATTGGTATTGTCCCCATCAAAGCTGCCATTGTTGTCATCATAATTGGACGGAAGCGAACCAAGCAGGCTTCGTAGATAGCATCAAAGGAATTTTTCCCTTCCCGTCGCTGCGCTTCAATCGCGAAGTCTACCAACATAATGCCGTTTTTCTTAACGATACCTACTAGCAAAATGATTCCGATGAAGGAGTAGAGATTTAACTCGACATCGAAAATCAACAGTGTTAACAAAGCACCACAGCCAGCCGAAGGCAAACCAGAAAGAATGGTTATGGGGTGAATGAAATCCTCATAGAGGATACCCAAAATCAGATAAATCACCACAATCGACACAAGCAACAGCCAGCCTAAATCATTGAAAGACTGTTGAAAGACTTGTGCAGAACCTTGAAAGTTGGTAGTGATGCTTTCAGGCAGAATCTGACTAGCGAGTTGCTTGATGGTGTCTGTCGCTTGACTCAGAGACATTCCTTCTGCTACATCGAAAGAAATAGTGGCAGAAGGCAGCTGACCAACGTGTTTGACGGTGAGAGGACTAACTCCTTGGGTGATACGGGCGATCGCCGTTAAAGGAACCAGTTGTCCATTACTCGATTGGACGTAGAGTAGCGATAGAGCGTTGGGATCGTGCTGATACTGCGGCTCTAATTCTAGAATTACGTAAAACTGATCGTCTGGGGTATAAATTTTTGAAATTTGGCTAGAACCATAAGCAGCGCCAAGTGTTTGTTCGACTTGTTCTGCCGTAATACCAAGCGTTGCTGCTTTTTTGTGGTCAATCTCGACTTGTAACTGTGGGGTACTCAGTTCTAAGTCGCTGTCAACGTCCCGGAATCCTGGTAGTGCTTTAATTTTATCTTTTAGTATAGGAACATATTGACGGAGTGCTTGTAAGTCCAGGCTTTGTAACGAAAACTGGTATGATGAATTAGTTTGTTGACCACCAATAGGGATAGCAGGTGGAGAGCGTAGGAATACTTGGATGCCTGGTATGCGCATCAACTTAGGGCGCATTTCTTGAATAATTTGGTCGGAATTGAGACGGCGTTGGGAACGCGGCTTCAACAGAATAGTAATTCGACCAGAGTTGACAGCAGCATTGGGTCCACTCGCACCTACAATAGAGTCAACAGCTTGAACATTAGGGTTTTGACGAATGATGTTAACGATCTTCTCTTGGTGAAGCTGCATAGCATCAAAGGATATATCTTGTGCTGCTCGCGTGTTTCCCATGATTTGTCCAGTGTCCTCTGTGGGAATGAATCCTTTGGGAACAAGGACAAACAAGTAAACTGTCAACGCTAAGAGAATGACTGAACCGATGAGTGTTGTCAGGCGGTATCTAAAAAATGGCTTGAGACTCCACTCATACCCCCGCAACAGTAAATCAAAGACACGCTCCGAAGCACGATACAGACGGCTTTGATGCTGATGATTTGGTGGACGGATGAATCGACTACATAGCATTGGCGTGAGGCTGAGGGAAACAAAGCCCGACACCAAAATCGCAACGGCAATTGTCACGGCAAATTCATGAAACAACCGACCAATTAATCCACCCATAAATATCAGGGGGATGAACACCGCCACCAGCGATAATGTCATCGACACAATTGTGAAGCTGATTTCTCGCGAGCCATTGAACGCCGCTTCCATTGGACCTTCACCCATTTCGCGGTGACGAACGATATTTTCCAGTACAACGACCGCATCATCAACAACAAAGCCGACTGAGAGCGTTAACGCCATCAGTGAGATGTTGTCCAGAGAATAGCCCGACAGATACATTACGGCAAATGTGCCGATCAGTGCCACAGGGAGTGCCAGACTGGGAATGAGTGTGGCAGAGAGTTCACGCAAAAATAGGAAGATGACTACGACAACCAAACAAACTGATAGAAATAACGTGAATTTCACGTCATCAACCGAAGCGCGGATCGATTCAGAGCGATCGTACATGATGCCCATCTCAAGTGATTTGGGAACTTGTTCGCGCAGAGTGGGTAGAAGTTGCTTGATGGTATCGACAATTTCCACCGTGTTGGCATCTGGTTGAGGCTGCACAGCCAGAAGAACCGAATGAATGCCGTTGTAGAGATTCAAGACTTTATCATTTTGCACGCTGTCAATCACCTGCCCCACATCTTGGAGTCTCACAGGTGCGCCATTTTTGTAGCTAATGATTAGTGAACGATAAGCAGCAGCATTCGTGAGTTGACCGTTTGCTTGGATTGTGTAAGTTTTGTTACGGTCAGAAACACTGCCAGTTGGCAAGTTTACATTTGACTGTGCGATCGCAGTCTTGACCTGATTTAGCCCGATTCCCCGCGTTGTCAATTTTTGTGGGTCAACTTGGACGCGAACAGCATATTGCTGCTGACCGTATACTTGTACTTGGGCAACGCCATCAATCATAGAGATTGGCTGACCGACCGTAATCTCTGCGTATTCGTCCACTGTAGCGATAGGGAGCGTTTCGGAATACATGTACAGGTAGAGAATCGGTGCAACCGACGGGTTGACCTTACGGTAGGTAGGTGGTTTAGGCATACCTGGTGGCAATTGTCCTGCTGCTGCTGAAATTGCTGCCTGGACATCTTTGGCAACATCATTCACGCTGCGGTTGAAGTCGAATTGCAGGGAGATGTTGGTACTGCCTGTTGAACTGGTGGAGTTGAAGGAATTCAGTCCAGCAATACTGGAAAATTGTCTTTCTAAAGGTGAAGCAACAGAAGATGCCATTGTTTCAGGCGTCGCACCCGGCAAACTGGCAGAGACGGAAATAAAGGGATATTCTACATGAGGTAAAGCGCTAATTGGTAACAGTGCATAACTCATGAGACCGAAGATGACGATACCTATCATGACTAAGGTTGTCATGACAGGACGGCGGATAAAGAGTTCTGAAAGGTTCATGAGTTGTGTTGTTCCAGATTTTTTATTTCAAAATTTGGGGTGGATGATGTTGGCAAATGTGAAGTTACAGCAATCCTAGATAGCTAGTGAACAAAAAATAGAAAAACGAACCGCCAAGGCGCGAAGGACACAAAGGAATAAGAGTTTTAGAGAGTTCCTGCGTAAGTCCTAATAAAGTTAAGGACTTAGGTAAAATGATGAAAAAGGAATTTTATAGATTATTGTGTCTACTGATTTCTAAAAGCTTCATAGAATTGCTACTGAGCTAACAAGCGAGAACGAATCAGTCTCAAATCAGGTTGAACACTGGACAAACGTTGACGAACTGATTCAGCTAACTGCTCACGTTGATCTAGATATGCTTCCACAGCATCCCGATGTCGAAGATAGTAACCAATTGTCAGATAAACATCAGATAAGGATAACGATGAATAACGCTGAACAATTGATTCAGCAGATGCACCATCAGCAAAGGCGCGAATGACCAGTTCCAGCAAAACTCTTGTTTTACCCACTCGAATTGCGCCTGTGGCATCTTGACTTAGGGGAGGACTTTCTTGTTCTAGTATTAAACTCATAGATCAATCTCCGAGGTAAACTACTGGTCTATCGCATTAATTTTGATGGGTAAATGAACTTTTCAATTTCTCTTCTTTTTTCTCTTTCTTCGCGTACTTTGCGTCCTTTGCGGTTTATTTTTTCATTATTTTGCCTAAGTAATGTTTTCATTCTTACCTAACTCCTGTCAACGAAGAAACTCGACGAAACTTAACCTGTGTGAGTTTTTTCCGCCAAGCTTCCATGTATGTAAAAAACACTGGTGTTAAATACAGCGTTAATATCTGAGAAAACACCAATCCACCAACAACGGCAATTCCCAGAGGACGACGAGATTCAGAACCTGCACCATAACCTAGGGCGATTGGTAATGTTCCCATTAAAGCTGCCATTGTCGTCATCATGATCGGACGGAACCGAATCAAACAAGCTTCATAAATGGCATCAAACGGACTTTTGCCTTCGTTTCGCTGCGCTTCTATGGCGAAGTCCACCATCATAATCCCGTTTTTCTTAACGATACCTACCAAGAGGATGATGCCGATGAATGAATAAACATTCAATTCCACATGAAAAATTAATAACGTTAACAACGCACCAAATCCAGCGGAAGGCAGACCAGAAAGAATCGTTAAAGGATGTATAAAATCTTCGTAAAGGATACCGAGAATCAGATAAATCACCAAAATAGCGACGGCTAGCAACAATCCCAAACTCGGCAGTGAAGATTGAAATACCTCACTCGCTCCTTGGAAGCTTGTTGTGATGCTGGCGGGAATCACTTTATGCACCAAGTCTTCTATGGTTTGAGTGGCTGCTCCCAGCGATGCACCTGGTGCTAAGTTGAAGGAGATGGTCGCAGCATTCATCCGACCATAGTGATTGACCATCAGCGGTCCAACACCTTGGGATATTGTGGCAAATGTGCTGAGAGGAACTGCTTGACCAGTAGTGGAATTTGTACTGGTGCTAGTACTGGTATTCGTGGTGGAATTTGTACTGGTGCTAGTACTGGTATTCGTGGTAGAGTTCGTACTCGTACTAGTGTTAACGTAGAGCTTCATTAAAGCATTTGGATCTTGCTGGTACTCCGGTTGTAGTTCTAATATGACTTCGTACTCGTCACTAGCTGCGTAAATGGTTGACACTTGATAAGCGCCATAGGCGTTTTTCAAAGTGTTTTCGATTTGTTCGGCGGTAATGCCAAGGGTGGAAGCTTTATCACGGTCAATATTAATTTTGATTTGGGGTGCAATTTGTAAGTCGCTGTTGACATCCAAGAGTTCTGGGAGAGTTTGCATCTTCGCGACAAGTTGCGGGACGTATTTTTCGAGGGATTGGACCTCAGTACTCTGAAGCGCAAGCTGATATAGTCCAGTTGTCTGTTGTGTTCCGATGGGAATGGCAGGGGGATTTTGTAAGAAGACTTTAATCCCTGGGACACTTGCTAGCTTGCTGCGCAGTTCTTGGACGATTTTATCAGCGCTGTTGTGGCGATGCGATCGCTCCTTTAGGCGAATCAACAAATTCCCAGAATTACCTGCGACTGCTCCTCCACCACCGCTCGCACTCGAACCAGGACCAATGTTAGAATTAACCGCATCAACATCTGGGTTTTGCCGAATCAAATTTACCACTTCTTGCTGGTGACGCACTAAGTTATCGAAAGACGCATCCTGTGCTGCTTGTGTTGTTGCAATAATTTGTCCAGTATCTTCACTAGGAATAAATCCTTTGGGAACAACAATAAACAGATAAATAGTGACAATAAAAAGCACACCAGACAAAATCATTGTGGTTAGGTGAAACTTTAAAGCTATTTTTAAGGTCCAATCGTAAACAGCTAAGAAGCGGTCAAACACATACTCGGAAGCACGATACAGACGACTTTGATTTTCGTGATTGGGTGCGCCTACAAAGCGACTACATAGCATCGGGGTGAGGGATAGGGAGACAAACCCAGACACCAAAATTGCGACGGCGATCGTTACCGCGAATTCGTGGAATAGTCGTCCCAATACTCCACCCATGAACAGCATTGGGATAAAAACCGCCACCAGTGAAATTGTCATCGACAAGATGGTAAAACTGATTTCTCTAGAACCGTTTAAGGCAGCTTCTAGACGAGATTCACCCATTTCCATGTGGCGAACGATGTTTTCCAGCATGACGATCGCATCATCAACCACGAAACCCACTGAAAGCGTCAACGCCATCATTGATAAGTTATCCAGCGAGTAACCCAACATGTACATCGCTGCAAAAGTCCCAATCAGCGATACAGGTAAAGCCAAACTGGGAATCACCGTCGCCGAGAGATTCCGTAAAAACAGGAAAATGACCAAAATCACCAGACCAATGGTCAAAACCAGAGTAAATCTGACATCATCCACCGATTCTCGAATGGACTGGGATGCATCATAGAAAACCCCGATTTCAACTGATTTTGGAATTTGGTCACTCAACTTCGGTAACGATTCTTTGATTGTGTCTACAACTTGTACCGTATTTGTACCTGGTTGCCGTTGAATGCTGAGAATGATGGCGCGGGTGTCATTGTACCAGCTTGCCACTTTATCGTTTTGGACACTGTCAATAATTCGACCGAGTTGTTCAAGGTAGATTGGTGCACCATTGCGGTAGGCGACAATTAGAGAGCGATAAGCCGCAGCATCTTGTAATTGACCGTTAGCTTGGACTGTAAAATTTTTGTTCTTGCCCGAAATACTACCTGTCGGTAAATTTACGTTTCCTTGTTGTATTGCAGTTTCCACTTGATCAAGTCCAATCTGCTGACTTGCTAATTTCTCAGGATCAAGTTGAATACGAGCTGCATACTTTTGGGAACCGTAAACCTGTACCTGAGCCACCCCGTTGATTGTAGAAAGCTTTTGTGCTAAATACGTTTGAGCGTACTTGTCTACTTGGGAAAGCGGCAGAGTCGGTGAGTCTATATATAAGTAAAGAATTGGCTGATCGGCTGGGTTGACCTTGCTGTAAGATGGAGGGTTAGGTAAATCGTCAGGAATTTGTCCAGACGCTGCTGATATCGCCGCCTGCACATCCTGAGCCGCATCGTCGATGTTTCGGCTAAGGTTAAACTGGAGCGTAATTTGGCTACTACCTAACGTGCTGGTTGAGTTGAGCGAATCAAGTCCGGCAATACTAGAAAACTGCTTTTCTAAAGGACGGGCAACAGAAGATGCCATTGTTTCCGGGCTAGCTCCTGGTCGCGCCGCTGACACCTGAATGGTAGGATAATCAACGCTGGGTAAGTCGCTGATTGGCAGTAACCGATAACTCATCAAACCGAAGATAAGAATAGCCGCCATAACCAAAGTGGTCATGATCGGGCGACGGATGAATAGTTGCGAGAGGTTCATGAATGATGACCTCCTGCTCGTTTCGAGGCGGATCTGACTTTTACCTTACTACCAGAAATAAGATTCGCCTGACCATCAGTCACAACTGTTTGACCAGCTTGCAGTCCTTTCTCGATAACGTTTAGACCATTCATCATACTGCCAACAGTTACAGGGACATTTTCCACTGTGTTATCTGGCTTGACAACAAAGACAAACTGACCATTGGGCCCATTCTGAACTGCTTGCGAAGGAACGACGATCGCATTCGGTTGTGTCCTCAGCGTTAGTGTTGTGTTCACATATTGACCAGGCCATAGTTGCCCTTGAGCATTATCAAACTCGCCTATGAGTTTTATGGTTCCGGTGCTGTTATCGACTGTGTTATTGATGAATGTCAAAAAGCCTCGTATCTGATTATTGGTGTTGGGGATAGTAGCATCCACTGCCAGCTTGTTATTGCTCGCGTACTTTTGAATTTCCGGTAGTTGCGTCTCTGGAACTGAAAAAGAAACCTGAATTGGGCGAATCTGGTAGATTGTCAAAAGCGGACTCGTACTATTAGCTGCGACCACATTGCCCTGATTCACCAAAAGATCTCCAGCTTGACCGGAGATTGGGGCGTATATTCTGGCGTAAGAAAGTTGCACTTGGGCGTTTTGCAATACCCCTTTATCTGAATCGACGACCGCCTGTGCATTCTGGATTGCTGCTTGATCGCCCTTGACGACTTCTTGAGCATTTTTGATTGCAACTTGATCGCTCTTGACGACTTCTTGAGCGTTCTTGATTGCGACTTGATCTCCCTTGACAACTTCTTGAGCATTGGCGATCGCCTCTCTATCTGACCGAAGCGTTGCCGCATTCACCTGACTATTAGTAGAGTATTGCTGAGCTTGATCCTGGCTAACAGCACCCTGCTTGTACAAGTTAGTATAACGATTACTTTGTGCCTGTGCGTATTGTCCTTGCGCTTGATCCTTTGCCAAAGTCGCCTCAGCTTGTCGCACCAGTGCTTGGTCTTTGGCTGACGTCACTCTTGCTTGCTCTACCAGTCCTTGGTCTTTGGCTAACGTGGCTCTGGCTTGTTCTACCGCTCCTTGATCTTTGGCTAAGTTTGCTCTGGCTTGCTGTACCAGCGCCAAGTCCTTGGCGACAGTTCCTCTTGCTTGTTGGATGGCAGCCCTTTGTGTTTGGTCATCCAGTGTGAACAAAAGTTGTCCTTTTTTCACCTGCTGACCTTTTTTGAAAAACACTCCGGTAATTCTTCCACCAATCTGGGGTGTCACCGATACGGTAGACTCCGCTTGAACAT
This sequence comes from Brasilonema angustatum, assembly GCF_059505445.1. Lineage (NCBI taxonomy): Bacteria > Bacillati > Cyanobacteriota > Cyanophyceae > Nostocales > Scytonemataceae > Brasilonema > Brasilonema angustatum. The sequence continues at coordinate 72,798 of NZ_JCACKO010000143.1, forward strand.
TACCAATTGCCTGCAATTGCACCGGAACTGTTTTTTGGCCGACTTTGGCGACGGTTACAGGAGTTATCATTGACCGTCCTTTTCCTTTACGTCCAGACCTTTGCGACGTTTGGGAACTGTCAGTTTTGTTAGGCTTGGCAACGTTACGCAAACTAAAAAAGCCCAGCGTAGCGAGCAACATCAAACCGAGTAAAACCAAACCAGTCCGCTTCTTGGATGGAGGAGCTTGCTTGAATTCTGAGTGATTTTCCGCTAAGTGATTTTCCGCTAAACTCTCTTTGGGAATCTCATAGACCACCAGAGCCTCACCAGTCCGTTTCCTGGATGGAGGATCTTGCTTTTCTAAGTGATTTTCCGCTGAGTGATTTTCCGCTAAACTCTCTTTGGGAATGTTATCGAGCACCAGAGCCTCCAATTGGTTTAAGTTTATGGTTGATGGTGAAATCTCCGCATTCACTATGTCAATTTTAGAAATGGACATGAATATTTACATGAAGCAGGATTCCTAAGCTGATCAGTCAGAAATTACTAAAACTGATGTGACTTTTTTCCTAGTCCAGAAAGAGAATCAGTAGAAAAAACTCTATCGATACTGGTAACAATTTTGTAAGAGTTGAAGAGAATAAACTTCTTGCAAAAGTATGATTAATGGATATTTAGAACCAAGGATGGATACAAATAAATAACTAGCGTTGATCAGTGTGCATCTGTGGTTTTAGGTTCACTGCTGTTGACCTTTGCAAAAAGTTTAAGGTTTCCAACGTTCTGTGTTGGCGCTGTACTCCTTTTAAAATCAGGATAATGCTAGTGGTACTGTTCCTTTGGTCGTTTATTTCAGACAGTCCTATGGTTCGCCCGAGTTACCAATCCTTTCGTCTGTTGCTTTATCTGGAATGGCTGTTGTTAGCCACAGCAGTGTTAATGGAAATCCTGTTGCCGTTCGAGTTGTCTTGGCAGTTGCTGCTGCGAATTTCTATAATTGCTGCCTTCGGTTTAATGGGCTTAAGATTGCCAACTAAGAAGTTGGCAGAAAAATTGCTTTACACGAGTGTGGAGTTTGGCTTGATAATGCTTGCAGTCACTCCACAAGGCTTAACCATTCGCTCTCTTTTCATGCTGTGCCTAATATTGGTGATGCGGAGTTGCTTGCTGTTTGAGCGAAAGGGACAGTTGATTGTATTGAGTTTAACTCTTGCATCCTATCTCATGCTGCTTGTGTCAAGACCCATCGTGCCTGCGAAGCTTAAAGTTGCTGTATGGGATTGGCGACTGAGTTCGTTGTTATTATATAGCTTGACATTAGTATTTGCTTTATTGTTGATTAACGCTCTGCTTGCAGAGTGGCAAAGTCGCAAGCAATTGGAAATTGCCCATCAAAAACTAGAAATGACCCATGAGCAACTGCGACAGTATGCGTTGCTGATTGAGGATCAGGCTACTTTGCAGGAACGTAACCGCATTGCCCGCGAAATTCACGATGGACTTGGACACACCCTAGCAGCTCAAACCATTCAAATGAATAATGCCCTGCTGTTCTGGCAATCGAATGACGAGAAGGCATTGACATTTCTCAAACAAGCAAAGCAACTAGGGGCTGAGGCGTTGCTGGAAATCCGGCGTTCAGTTTCTGTCTTGCGCTCAAATCCGTTGCAAGGACAATTACTTGAATCAGCTATTGAAAAGCTGCTGAAGGATTTTCAGCACAACACAGGGATTGAACTGTCTAGTAAAATTAATTTACCATTATCCTTACCCACAGAAGTGAACACAACTGTCTACCGCATTGTGCAAGAATCGCTAACAAATATTTACAAACATGCACAGGCAACAACTGTGAGCGTTCAGCTACAGTATCAGGCTGGGATACTTGATCTTTCGATTGAGGACAATGGTGAAGGGTTTAATCCAACTCAAAATACAACCGGGTTTGGACTGCAGGGGATGCGAGAACGAGCACTGGCGTTGGGCGGTCAGTTTTCTCTTCACAGTCAACCGGGAAAAGGTTGCCGGGTCTGTGTTTCTTTTCCAATATCAAATTTGTTACTGTAAGCATTCCCCTGCCTAAAGCACGAGGGTATCTAAACTCCTGCGAGGTTTTATGATTCGGATCTTGTTAGTCGATGATCAACTTCTCATCCGTCAAGGACTCAAAAGTCTGCTAGAGTCCAATTGCGATATGCAAGTTGTGGGTGAGGCGGAAAATGGGCAACGAGCGATCGAACAAATCTCTACCCTACAACCGGACATTGTGCTGATGGATATCCGGATGCCCGTGATGGATGGAGTTGCTGCTACTGGGGCGATCGCTCAACAATATCCCGACACGAAAGTTCTGGTATTAACAACTTTCGATGATGATGGGTACGTCTCGCAAGCGATGCGAGTGGGGGCTAAGGGCTATTTGCTCAAGGACACTGAACCAGATGAATTGGCGCTAGCCATTCGCGCTGTCTACAAAGGACATACCCAACTCGGACCAGGATTGTTTGAAAAAGCACTTACGCCCGCCCCAGCACCAGCCGCTTCAGTTGCACAACCTCCAGAATTGGCGCAACTTACACGCAGAGAGTTGGATGTGTTGCGTTTAATGGCTTCAGGATCGAATAACCGTGAAATTGCTCAGTCGCTTTTCCTTTCAGAGAATACTGTTAAGAACTATGTGACTAATATTCTCAGTCGCTTAAACTTGCGCGATCGCACCCAAGCAGCACTGCTTGCTCATTCTTTATTTAACTGATGGGGAGTTTGAGGGGCTATAATTTTTTTTGTAAATTTATTTCAGTAATTACCGATAATGACTGTTGGGGTACAGGAGAGAAGATACAAATTATTTTTTTCAAGTGGGATCGCCCTCTTGGACTTGGCTGTTGTGAAGAAACTTATTTCCCACGCTGTAAACCAACAGAGTTCGCCCCTGTCTGAATCAATTGGCTCAAGTCTGCAACTGCACTAGCATACTGAGGATCGGCTAACGTGCCTAAAGTGTGGTTCTGCACTAATGCTTTCTGCTGTGCCTCGGTCAACTCTACTGTAATATCTGGCACAATACCAACATGATTAATATCTCGACCTTTGGGTGTGTAGTATTTAGCAATGGTGAGTTTCAATGCCGAACCATCTTCCAGTGGTTCTATTGATTGAACTAAACCTTTACCAAAAGTGCGAGTTCCTACTAGCTTGGCGCGATTATCATCTTGCAGTGCCCCCGCCAGAATTTCACTAGCACTGGCAGACCCTTGATCAACTAGCACAACCAGGGGTTTATTGGTTAAGGCATGTCCTGTCGCATTGTAGCTCTCTTTTACTTGGTCTCGATTTACCAAAGAGACGATCGCCCCTTGCTTCAACCACATACTGGCAATTTCCAAACTCGCATCCACGAGTCCGCCTGGATCAGAGCGTAGATCCAAAACGTAGCCCTGTACCTGCTGCTTTTCTAAGGCTTGAATTGCCCGACCCATTTCTATGGGAGCCGTTTGTGTAAACTCTGGTAGTTGAATGTAGCCAATTTTGCCTGTAGCCGTTGTTTGTATGTTGTAAGTTACAGGATGAGTAGCAATATTGGCACGGGTAAGTTTGAAAGATTGCGATTGATTGCCTCGTTGAATCGTAAGTATCACCTTAGTTCCAACTGGACCGAGAATCCGCTTAACTGCATCGTTGATGTTCATCCCCCGAGTTGGCTGACCATCAATTTTGACAATTACATCGTCCGCCAAGATACCTGCTTTAAAAGCAGGTGTTCCTTCAATTGGGGCGATAACGGTTAAAGCTTTGGTTTTTTCATTTTCCGCTAGTTCCAGTCCTACACCACTGAGGTTGCCAGAAAGGTCGTTATCTAAAGCCTGGAATTCTTGGGGATCGAAAAATTCGGTGTAGCGATCGCCTAATTTAGCTACCATTTCTCGAATTTCATTGTATGCCTGTTGTTTAGAGCTATATTTCTGGCTCAAATACTGCTGTCGAATTGCTTTCCAATCCTGATGGTTAAAGCTGGTATCTACATAATCTTTATTCAAGATTTGCCACACCTCATCTACCAGTTGTTGTGGGCTAGGTTGAGATTGTCCTAGAGCTTTTACAGCATAGAGACTACTTCCTGTCAGGAATACTGCCATAAAAGCAAGTTTTATCTTGGCGAGCAATTTTGGCTTGAACATGCTTTCACTGATAACAATAAATTCACAAACAACAGTACAGAAAATTGCAGCAAACCTTCTGGAAACTCAGATTTACATCCCTATTAAACTACTAGGAATTCTCTTGAGATTTCCTTTGACGATGGGGATAAGCAGTCTTAAAAATATCCTGAATTTTAGTTTTTTGCTCTGCAGTGAGATTGAGGCTCAACACTGCTTTACGCATTTTTTCCCCTTGTTGCAGTTTCGCTTGCAACTGTTTCACCTGATCTGCGGTTAAAACGGCTTCAATTTGTTTGCGAATCTCTTCACGCTTCTGAGCACGTTCTGGTGTATCCGCTTTATTGTTGTTTGTCGTAGATGGGCTGTTTTGAGATACGTTAGTTCCAGACGCATCTGGACTGGTTGCGTCCGATGATTTAGATTCGGAACAACCAGCGATTCCTCCCAGAAGGATAGTTGCAGATAGAAGGGTTGGTAATATTATCTGTTTGTTGATCATTTTTTCTCCATTTACAGTAATTTTTACTTGGGTAGAACACAAAGTGAGTAAACTTGTATGAATAAGAAAAACACTGACACAACTCATACTTATGCCAGTCGCCTAGTCAATTGATTTACGGCAACGTGTAATTCATCTTGGAAAAATATTTACTTAATCTGATTGTCTTATTCACCAGTTTTACGGTGTTTTTACCACGTAGATTTAGTTAGGTTTTTTCAGGTGATTTCAATATACAACGGTGATTTTCAATATGAAATGGGAAGAAAGTCACGAGTATCCATAACCAAATCAGTAAAAAAATATAGCACTTAAGCACTGTACAAATGATACATCATGTGTATTAACAGGATTTGGTCGTTCCAGACTTTTGACCGAAACAATTTTAGATTTGAAATTTTAGATTTGAAATTGGGGAGCTAATACAGCAAGCGCGTAGCGTGGCACTTTGTGCCATAGTCCTTGTTTCCCGACAGAGGTACTTGGCGTTGATTTTCGGCAAGCCTTCTAGGACGGAATTAATCCAAAATCGTAAATTTCAAAATCTAGGCTTCGTTTCGCTCCGCTCCAAGCAGAGCACTTTTAGGGTGGAGTTAATCCAAAATCTAAAATCCTAAATCCAAAATTGGTTGACAATTACCGCCAAAGGACATACTCAACTTGAACCTGAATTGTTATAAAAAGCACTTTTGTCCATAACACTACTAGTACTTCACCACAAAAACTTTAATGGGTAAATCAATTTTCGCTCCTAGTCTTCTTTCCCTCTTCCTTTGCGCTCTTTGTGCCTATGTCCAGAGGACACGCTACGCGAACGCGGTTTTTTATTTTACCCCGCAAAGTTGATGTGGTGGACTACTAGTACTCGACCAACCCAAAATTGCCGGGTTAAGGCAAGCAGGGGAGGCAGGGGAAGCAGAGGAAGCAGGGGGAGAAAGAGATTTTTCTTGCTGCTATTAACCAAGCATTGTTACCTTGGCAGACTACTAGTCTCATCCGTTGAATATTCCCCAGAAATGGCCCTACTCACACCCAGAGAGTTGGATGTGTTGCGTTTAATGGCTTCCGGAGCGAATAACCGTGAGATTGCTCAGTCGCTTTTCCTTTCAGAGAATACTGTTAAGAACTGTGTGACTAATATTCTCAGTCGCTTAAACTTGCGCGATACGCATGATTGCGTCTGCCCTTTGCGCGATCGCACCCAAGCAGCCCTACTAGCTCATTCTCTGTTTAAGTAGTCATCATGAACTACGTACACCAAGGCAGGTGAATATTTCTGGTGTGTTCTGTGTTCTGTGTTCTGTGTTGTGAGTTCTGAGTTCTGATTTCTGATTTCTATTTTTAAGTCCTGTTGTAGTAGCGATAATAGCGCGAATTATTCTACAACGTCGTTTCAAAGATTTGACTGAGTGCTGAGCAAAATTTAAAGCAATAGCAAAAGTAACATTGCCATTTTGGCAGGTTTATTTTTGATAAATCGGATATTAGTAGATTGTGCTAATCGTTATTGATATTTGCACGAGCCATGAATATCTACTGAAGACCACTGAAGTAAAGCTAATACTGAAATAGTGGTTTTAGGAACAATCTTACGCTTTAGGAAATAAGACATGGTACTTTCACTGTCTTCTCATAATGTTATTCATTATCTGCATCAAGCAGGTCTGTGTAGCTCAGAAGAAGGTATAAATTCCTATTTTGAACTCCCGCAAACGAGTCAAAAAAATTTAAATTTACTAGTTACTCTGCCTGGAAATCAGAAGCTGCTGGTTAAGCAAGAACAATGTATTGATAATAACGAAAACCCACATGAGTTTTGGAATGAGTGGTTGTTTCATCAACTACTTCAGCAGTTTCCAGTCTTAGGAAATATTTCTGCTGCGGCATCTTTGGTAGTGCATTTTGAGCAAGAAAAATCTATTCTTGTTCGTCACTACCTCAAGGAGTATTTTGAACTAGCAAGTTTTTATCAAAAAAATTTGCACTTTCCAAAAGCGATCGCAAGCGCTATTGGTAGTAGTTTGGGAGCACTGCATCGTGCCACTTTCAACCGCCGGGAGTATCGTGATTTTATGGCAACTGCTCCTGAAGGACAGTTTCGCTATCAATTTTATAATCCAGCGCAAGGGATAGAGTCAATTGGGCCAGAAATTTTTGGCAATGTTCCTACAGAGGCGCTGAAATTCTACGCTCTTTATCAACGTTATGAGAGTTTAGAAGCAGCAATTTCTGAGTTGGCGTATGAATGGAATCCTTGCTGCTTAACTCATAATGATCTGAAATTGGAAAATGTTTTAGTGCATTCAAGGTGGGAGAAGTTAGACAACTGTCTTATACGACTCATTGATTGGGAAGCTTGTTCCTGGGGAGATCCAGCTTTTGATTTGGGAACTTTAGTGGCAAGCTACTTAACACTTTGGTTAGAAAGCCTAGTGGTAGATCCTACTCTTGAGTTAGAAGAGTCATTACTTCTGGCAGCGATTCCATTGGAAGTGATCCAACCTTCACTACTAACTCTTATTCTAGCTTATCTTGATACTTTTCCAGTGATTCTTGAGTATCGTTGTGAATTTGTTCAACGAGTTATCCAATTTGCGGGTTTAGTTCTACTTCATCGAATCAAGGAAAAAATAAACTTTCACAAATACTTTGATAACTCCAGTATTTGTATGTTCAAATTTGCTCAAAGCTTACTCAGTAGACCACAAGAGTCTGTATTGACTGTTTTTGGGATCACAGAGTCAGAAATCCTAAAGCTGTTTACAAAATTTGTTCAACTTTCTCATCCAAAAAAACAGAATAACTTACTTCGTCTTTATTATAATAAAACTCGTCTACGCGGTTGTTAAAACAGTGAACAGTGAATAGTCTTGTTGGCTTATGCTGAAGGACTAAAACCTAAATTCTCAAACTGATAACTGATAATTCTTCCTTGACAAGTTCCACTCATGCTAGAGTCTTCTACCAAACCACTGCTAAATTCTCTATTGGATATTGCTAGCAATATCGAAATTCAATCCAACTTTTGCATTCGCCATCCAAAATATCAACCCTTTGCCCTGCCATCTAAAATAGCAGAGCGATTTCGACAAAATTCGCCAGCATTACAACACAAGTATCTTGCTCTGCTATTGCGGAATTTCGTTCACGGTATTTATTACAATGGTTCTCTGCAAAGCACGTTGTCACTCAGTAGTGATGTTGCTCATGATTTGCCACAGAAAAACTTGGAAAGCTATTCTAGCTTAGAGATGGATTGGCAATTTTACGAGTTACTACATACCAGTAATCATGGGATAGGCTACTTTGATCCAGATTGGCAATTGTTGCGACGGGAACCAGATGGTAGTATTGCAGTGAGCAAAGGTGGTTTGACGTTGTATGTTGAGTACAATCACAATCTAGAGCCGTCAACGCCAACTGCCAAGGTAGGAGATTTGATAAATATATGGATGCCTAAAAATCGACTACAAAACGGCTTTTATATAGCGCTTAGCAATGTCGGACAGGATTTGCAGACTAACCCGGATACTGATTTGGGGGCAGGGCGAATTTACTTTAATGTTACTCCAATGGGTGCCTTAGCCCTTATGGATAGCTTGACACAACAACTGAACGCTGCAGCAATTCCCTTTAGTTTTCAGGTGTTACACAATCGGGCTGCTTATGGGCGCTATGATTCAGGAGTGCTATCCTTTGAACGCGAAGACTATCCAGCAGTGCGAAAAGTCCTAAGAAGTGTCTATGCAGAACATCAATCTCATTTCCACACAGAAATCCCCTTGTTTACCAAGTTTTTAGCACCTGGCTTGAGTTTAGCTGAAGAACTTAGTCAAAAATTTGCGGTACAGGAAAGTTTTGGGATGAACCGCTGTCAAATCGTAGCGAATGCTTTGTTGGAAGTTTGGCAACAAGATAACGATTCAACTGATCAGCGGATGAAGGCAATTGACTCACATTTTACTCGGCTTGGTATTGATTTACAGCGTCCTTACCTCAATCCTTGCTCTGAGGATATTTATTACCCCTTGAACTGATATAGCAGGGAACAGGGAACAGGGAACAGGGAACACCCGAACGCTTAACTCTTAACACCCGAACGCTTAATAGGCTTGATGATCTCGTGGTGTGCGTATTTTCTCATTAGTTCATGTCCTACTCTACCTGGCAAATACTAGAAACCAGATGATTGCGGTAAAATTGTTTACTGTAGCAGGCTATTTGTTTGCTATATATTTTTGAAGTTTGGCTTGAACTTTGGCTTGAATTATGGCCTTTACATATAACCGCACCATTCACTTTCAAGACACTGATGCTGCTGGGGTAGTTTACTTTGCTAATCTCTTGAGTATTTGTCATGAGGCTTATGAAGAGTCTCTAGTTATCTCTGGCATTAATCTCAAAGATTTTTTCACGAATCCTTCTGTAGCTTTTCCGATTGTTCATGCTAGTGTGGACTTTTTTCGTCCGCTATATTGTGGAGACAATTTGGTTATTAGGTTAATGCCTCAACAGCTTAGTGTTGACAGATTTGAAGTGGCTTATGAGGTGATAGTTGGTGAGGTGATCGCTGCTAAAGCTGTGACTAGGCACGTTTGCATTGAGACAAGTAATAAAACGAAAACAGAGTTGCCAGAAAATATGAAGGAATGGTTGGAGAGAAACAAGAGAGGTGCAGAAACAGCAGAGAGAAGAAAGTCAAGAGAGGTTGTTTGAAACGTTGGGAATCAAGAGTTAAAAGAGATTTTTCTTTTCCAATTTTTATGGGATCATCCCAAATGCAGTACACTCACAAGCGAGCTTTCCGGCTCGCACTACTTTCACACGCATTGGGATGCTGTAATTTTTCTCTTTAATCAGCGAGGCTAGTTTGAAGAAATTTTGTGGCTATTTGCTGTAGCTCTTGACGATTGATTTTACCTTGGGAGTTGCGAGGTAAGGTTTGTACAGGAATCCAATTTTTAGGAATTTTAAATTTGCTGAGTTTCTCTTTCAGCAAATTTCGGATTTCTATATCAGAGGTATTTGAGTCTTTGGGAATGTAAATTGCTGTGACTGCTTGTCCCCAGAGTTTATCTGGTATGCCGATGACACAAATATCTACTACCATTTCTGTAGCTCTAATGGTAGATTCAACTTCTATTGGATAGACATTTTCACCGCCTGTAATAATTTTGTCGCTGTTACGTCCGACGATATGTAAATAACCTTTGTTATCTAAAAAACCCAAATCATCCACTTGTAAATAAGCCTGATTCTCCCAAGTGTTAGGATAGTATCCTAGGGCAAGAGCTTGAGAATTGATTGTGATGTTTCCGATTTGATTTGAATTCAATTCCTCGCCTTGCTGATTGCGAATTTTGATAGAGGCATGGGGGAGAATTTGAGTGCAGTTATCTTTACCATTAAGAAATTCATCTGGTTTGAGGGTAGCAATTTGGGAGGCAGTTTCCGTCATACCGTACGTAGGAGATAAGCGAATATTGTAGTATCTTGCTTTTTCCAAAAGTTCATTCCATGCTGCTCCACCTCCTAATAGTACAGTTTGAAATTGGGATAACCACTGAGTTAACTCTGGATTTTGTAGCAGACGTTGTAACTGTGTTGGTACTAAAGAAATAAAGAAATTGGATAATTGTGTACTGTCGAATTGACGATATTCTACTTCTTTAAATGACAGAATAACGAGTTTTCCACCAGTGGTGAAGGAGCGCATAAATTGCATTAAACCGCTGACGTGATAGAGCGGTAAGACACAAAAAGAATTAACATGATTAATCAAAAAATGTTCTGTAAATCCTCGCACGGATGCGATTAAAGTTTCCCAAGTATGGATCGCAAACTTCATCTTTCCTGATGATCCACCTGTGGGAATCATGATCAGTCCTGAGTGAGGAGATGGAATCATAGGATTTTTTAATTTGGAATAGTCTTGTCCCCAATTCCTAGTCCCTAGTCCCAATATTAAATCCGGTTTTACTAAATCAAAAACTTGTTGCCATTCTTGTTTTGTCCAGTCGGGGTTGCAAAGAAAAACTGGACAACGAGCGGCACTTGCCGCGAGAAAACCTGCTAAAAAGCGCACTGGTTCACGTTCGGCTAAAAGAATTTTGATTGGTGTGCCTCGATAGTATGAAAACTGGGTTAATTCTAAATAAAGTTGTTGGGTTAATTGAGCAAATAAATGGCTATCATGACAAATGAGCCAGTCATTAGAAAGAGGCTGGCAAAATGTATACTGCACAAAATGTTCTAAAGTTTTTTCCATAAATCTTCGGGCGTTGTCTCCTCTTGAGCAAACCAATGGTTGACACCAAAACCCACTGCTCTGTTATTTTGAGATAATTGCGCTGCTATCTGGAGTGCAGCTTGTCTACCAATTGCAGTTTCAAACACGGATGAAAACACAGCATCGATTTTATGCAGTTGACAAAACTGACGCAGACGGGATGGTGAACCGACTATCCCAGGCTTTATCACAAAAATTTCTCGCCAACCTTGTTGGAAGCATGTCGTGAGTTGGTTGAGTGTGGCGACAGATTCATCTAAGGCGATCGCCGTCTGGTAACAATGACTCAACTCCAACATCGCCGCAAATTGATCCACAGATAAAGGCTGCTCAAGAAATTCAATTTCTGGGAATAATTCTTCATTTCTCTTGATATTATCGCAATTCCCGAGCCATAACTGAGCTTGTTCATAGCTAAGTCCGCCGTTGGCATCTAATCGTAGTTTTGCAGAAGCTGGTAAAGTTTGACAGAGTAATTTAAAAATTTCTAGTTCTTGAGCAATGGGATAGACACCAATTTTCCATTTAAAAGTACGATATCCCTCCTTCCACAGCTTTTGCCACGCCTCTAGCGCCGCTTCCCCAGCTGGTAGTAAGGCGCTGTAGCTTAATGTCTCAATTTTTCTGTGATCTTGTACCAGTGGCAACAACCGGCTGGGGTTTAAAGCCCCAGGCTCATAATCCAAGTCATCTAAAGACGACTGGAAAAAGTTTGTTGTCCATTTTAATGGACTTGGGCTATTAGTCCGGAAATTAATTTCCGGGCGGGCGAGGGTGCTAATCATTTCCCAAGCAGACTCAAATCCAAATTGACACGCGCTTAACTCGTCAGGAATAGAGAAAATCGTCTCTTGTGTGATTTGCTGTGGAAGCTGACGGCAAAATTCTAAAGCTTGTTCTAGAGTTTCTGAACCAAACCAACTGATGGGTGCAATTTCCCCCCAGCCGATTTTTCCTGTTTCATCGGTGAGACGAAGAATAATTCCTTCGCGGATATCCCAAATACCATGACTTGTCATGAGCGAAGTCACCAATTTGTGCTGATAAGGACGAAACTCAAATCGATAACCCATTAGAAGCCAGTGCAGGTAAAAAGGTAACTGTTTTGTTTTACCTGTAAAAATACGACCACGAAATATTACTCTTTTGGAAGTTAACTTCAAAAAAATTTACTCTTTCTAGACCTATGACAGTTTATTCATATAATGCTGACTTCTTCAACGGCGATAAGCCAGAGGCTTGACACTACGCGTATCGCCTCAGACTTTACGTAGGTGTTGGTATCGTTGCTGGTTCCGATCCTGACAAAGAACTGGCAGAACTTCAACTCAAAAGCCTCGCGTTGCTAAAAGCATGAGTTTATAATTTTGTCCAATGCTTGTAATAATTGCTTAATAGTGTAATGCTTTGACATTTGGTGAATAATATGCGACAAGAAAAGGTACTGCTATTCAAGCTCAGCTTGGCAAATTTGATTCTGTTTGACTAATTAACTCGTCTTCACTTCGAGCCATCAAATCTTCTATATTTTTGATTAATGTCTGACAAATTTCATCTAAGGGCAAATCATATAAATCGAAACCGAATGGATCTTCTAACTGGTTACCTATTTCTTCTATTCCAAGTAAAGTAAAGCTTATTAACGCCACAATGGGTACAGTCCACCACTGTAAATCATCGACTAAATCCAAGGGTAATATAATAAAATATATCAGTAACAATCGCTTAAGGTAAATAGCATAAATTAAGGGCATTGGTGTTTTTAAAATACGCTCAGAGCCGATTAATGACTCTACCATGTTATTTAGTAAATTATTCATCAACAGCAATTCATCCATACTCAAGCGATTGTTAATTTGCTGCTGTTTGAGATATTCTTCAATCCAAACAGCAATCTTCAAGGGAGGATTTTTCACATTTTGTAATTGTGAATATTGCAATTCTGTCAGAAAAGGTTTTAGTTCGTTGTTTTCTTGTGACTGACGTAAGTGTAATTTAGTGGCAATTGCAAAAGCACTTAATAGCCGCAGAGATGCTGCTTTTTTCTCTCTATCTGTAGGATCATTTTCTAAAATTGCTATCTGAATTTTTCTGCCTAAATTCAGGGAATTAACTACTATCCCACCCCAAATTTTTCGACCTTCCCAATAATGCTCATAGGCAGTGTTTGTGCGAAAAACTAACAACAAACCTAAGACAAGATTAAAAGCTACATTGGTTGTAACGTTGCCAATTTCCTCTGGTAGAGAAAACCCGTAATAGTGGATTATGGATATGATAACTCCAAATCCACTAAACAAAAATATACGAGGTAATATAACAGGAATAACTGAACCTCGTACTCGTAAGGCGGTTTGAAACCAATTTACTTTTTCAGCACTCATGCGATCTTAGCTACTCAACGTCAGACAAAACTTTAACAGTTACCAGTTACCAGTTACCAGTGATCAATTGTTTACTGTTCCCTGTTCCCTGTTCCCTGTTCCCTGTTAAGCGTCTCAACGAGTAATTTCACAACTCCTGCACGGATTGCTATAGTATTTTGTGAGCGCTGATTCATCCTAAATCTTTAAAAGTAAAAGCCTTGGCATCTGCACCTGTGTAAGTCGCCACAATATGACCATTGCCAATCATCTGATATTTGTATGTTACCAAACCTTCTAAACCAACTGGACCACGAGGAGGCATTTGTTGAGTGCTAATCCCAACTTCTGCACCAAAACCATAGCGGAAGCCATCAGCAAATCGGGTAGAACAGTTGTGGTAAACTCCGGCTGCATTTACCAGCGCGAGGAAAGTTTGGGCAGCTTCTGCATCTTCAGTGATAATAGCGTCAGTGTGCTTGGAACCATAGTTGTTGATGTGGGTGATCGCATCCTCCAATGAATCCACAACTTTTATCGACAAAATCAAATCAGAGTATTCTGTCTCCCAGTCTTCTTCTGTTGCATCTGCAATATCTGGTAGAATTTCGCGAGTACGTTCATCCCCTCTCAATTCCACATTGAGTTTTACCAAAACCTCAGCAACTTTTGGTAAAAACTTTGCAGCAATACTCGCATGAAGTAGCAAAGTTTCAATTGCATTACAAGCAGCAGGATAGTTTGTTTTGGCATCAACTGTAATTGCGATCGCTTTTTCTAAATCTGCAGCTTTATCTATATATAGATGACAAATTCCATCAGCATGACCTAATACAGGTATACGAGTATTTTCCTGCACAAATCTCACAAAAGAGTTAGAACCTCTAGGAATAATTAAATCCACATATTTATCTAATCTTAGAAGTTCCAAAATTTCTTCTCGTGTTGTTAACAACTGCACGGCATCTGGATGAACAGCAGTTTGAGAAAGTCCTTGTTTAATCGCCTTAACTATCGCTTCACAAGAACGAATCGCTTCTTTCCCACCTTTGAGAATCACACCATTTCCCGACTTGATAGCAAGAGTCACGATTTGAATTCCTGCTTCCGGACGTGCTTCAAAAATGACACCCAACACACCCAAAGGGCAAGTCACTCGCTTCAAGATTAAGCCTTGATCCAGTTCACGGTGAATCTGCACTGCACCAACCGGATCACTGAGTTTGCCGACATCTCTCACCCCAGCGATCGCATCTCTTAACTTATATTCATCTAACTGCAAACGCTTGTAAAGTGGCTTAGCAATTCCATCTGTAATCGCTCTTTCACAATCAGCAACATTAGCTTGTAAAATTTCATCTTTGGCAGATTCTAAAGCTTGAGCGATCGCCTCAATTGCTTGATTTCTCGCCTCAGTAGAGAGAACTGCCAGCTTGAGTGCGGCTTGTCTGGTTTTTTTAGCCGCTGCAATGATGTTTGATGAATTCTCAACAGAAATAGTCATACTACAAAACTAAGTTTCAATTATCTGTATTTATCTACAGCAGTCCTAAATCATTAGTAAGATTTTCTCTTCTTTTTCTTGGCGTTCTTGGCGTCTTGGCGGTTCGATAATTCTCACAACTCATATAGGATTGCTATATATTTATCTGCGGTTCCAAATACCCCTAAACCAGATTTTTACTCTTCCTGTGCAAGTTGGACTTTCGCCTTTTGCCACAACGTTTCTAATTCCTCTAAAGTGTAATCAGTCAGAGGACGCTCAGCAAACACCTCCATCTTTTGCAAACGCTGAATAAACCGCTGATTTGTTCCCTGCAAAGCAGCTTCCGGATCAAGATTACACCAACGAGCAACCTGCAGAAGAGAAAACATCAAATCACCCAACTCAGCTTGTTGTCGTTCTGGTGTTTCCTCAGCTAACGCCTGCTTAAATTCCGTCAATTCCTCATTAAACTTGTCCCACACCCCATCAATATTTTCCCATTCAAATCCAACAGCAGCCGCCTTTTGGGAAATCTTCATCGTCGCTGCTAACTGAGGAAGCTTTCGTGCATAACGACTGAGTTTATAACTCAGTTTTTGAGTATCCGCCGAAGCTTCTCCTTTCTCAGCAGCTTTTATTTCTTCCCAATTTCGCCGCACATCATCAACACTTTGCACCGACACATCACCAAAAACATGAGGATGACGGCGAATCAACTTTTGTGAAATTCCTTCGGCGACTTCCTTCAAAGAAAATTGTTCATATTCCCTGGCGATTTGTGCTTGCAGGACAACTTGTAACAGTAAATCACCTAATTCTTCGGTGATCGCATCTTGATCCCCACTCTTAATCGCATCTACAACTTCGTAAGCTTCTTCTATCACATATGGTGTCAGCGTTTGAGGAGTTTGCTCCAAATCCCACGGACAACCCCCATCAGGAGAACGTAACTTTGCCACCACATCAATTAATTTTTGCAACGCCACCAAAGTCTCAGCGTTTCTCTCAGTTTGATTAGTTTCCATAATTAATAAAAGCTCTGCGTCCTCTGCGTCCTCTGCGGTTGTAAATCTTATTCTTGGGAGTACATATTTTGTCATTGCGAGCGTAATGAAATGGAGCGAAGCAATCGCAACATCTAGACTTCGCGATTGCTTCATTCCGCTCCGCTCCATTCGCAATGACAAGCGATCTTATTTTGTCATTGCGAGCGTAATGAAATGGAGCGAAGCAATCGCAACATCTAGACTTCGCGATTGCTTCATTCCGCTTCGCTTCATTCGCAATGACAATCTATCATCTTGGTAAATTTGCATGCATTGGGATGCTCCCTTATTCTTTTTAATCAGCAGGCTCCGATCCTACCTCACAATTTATCTATGACTTTGTGAAGATCCCCCCAACCCCCCTTAAAAAGGGGGGCTTTTAACCCTCTTTTACCCCCTTTTTAAGGGGGTCGCCGTAGGCGGGGGGATCTTAACCGAGCCGTATTAGGTGCGGCGGCTATTTTTTGGTTTGACTTTACTCCTATTACCACGACTCGTCACTTTACGTTTCTTCATTTTCGCACGCGGCAGCAATCCGCGAACTCCCTGCTTTTGAAAACGCTTATAAGCTGAACCTCCCCAGTCACTAAGATAATGGCTCATAGCACCAACTTCCAGCCCGACAAATAAAGCAAGAAATTCCATACTGTAGTGAGCGAGCGTGAATTTTACAGTTTCCCCTGTCATCTGCCAATTGAACTGCACATTCCACAGCTTTTCGACAATCAACAAAGTGAAAATTGCCACTATTGCTCCCAAACAGCCCAGATAAACGACACGCAGCGTTGTACCGATGATTGGTCCGTGAGATAACAAAGAACGATGGCGTAAACTTTTTTGATAAGGTAACCAAATAAAACGGAAAAAACCCCAGCGTTGGAACTGGCGAGAGTAAATATCCAAGTCAGGACCGAACATCAGCCCTCCGAACAGAAACCCACCAGTAACCAACAAAGTCAAGTTACCGCTGTTGGTTAGCCAAAAAGCAACACCAGTTACAAACGGCAAAGCCCAGAGAGTAATGCGATCATGAGTCCGACCTGAGGGCATAAACAATTCAAAGTTCAAAATTCAAAAATATTCAAGCCATTGCTAATCAGTATCTTGCTGTCCGAGTCGCAATTCAATCCAACAGATGCAGAATAAGGCAAAAAATTTTTTCTAAGACTATCGCTTTTTCAAAATGTGTGTGCTAATATTGTTTTTGTGTGCAACAGCGGGCAGTTAGCTCAGTTGGTAGAGCGCCTGCCTTACAAGCAGGATGTCACTGGTTCGAGTCCAGTACCGCCCATTTTAAAAGTTAAGTAAGGAACCCCAGGAGGAGACGGCTCCTCAGTTATATGTTCTATTGCACCTCCGCACGACTTTCACGTCGCACTTGGGCGTTTTGTGCAGGTTTTCCCCCGGACAAGAAGAGTTGAAGGAGAAAACAGCCGTTTAAGACATTATTTTCGCCCTATTAGCTAATTTCTCTTTGCCATAAAATATCTGTAACTCTCATCATCCCAGCTTTCAGATGACGGCGATAGGTACTGAAAGGCAAATCTAGTAACTCAGCTGCTTGTTCTTGCGTGGGGGCGGGATTTAAATAAGTTCGATAAACAGCGCGGTAGAGTTTTTCATCACGCGGAGATGATTGTAAGGATTCAACTGCTTGTTTCAACAGATTTTGTAAAACCTTAACCCGTTG
The DNA here is from genome assembly GCF_059505445.1 of Brasilonema angustatum. Lineage (NCBI taxonomy): Bacteria > Bacillati > Cyanobacteriota > Cyanophyceae > Nostocales > Scytonemataceae > Brasilonema > Brasilonema angustatum. The sequence goes on from NZ_JCACKO010000143.1 coordinate 90,313, forward strand.
GCTTTGCCCGCTGCAAGCATCGCCTAAGTGTCCATCCGGCTTCTCGGATTGCGTGTATGAAGGACTCTCGCTCATACTTGCTTTTGTGGCAACTTGTCCTTCCACTAAGCGCCAGAACACTTCTTGTACGCATCGCGATCGCATTAAGGGATTATTCTGTAATGCATCAGGACAACTAAAGTTACGTAACGCATTCTGCACCGCCTCCACAAATTCTGGCTGACTAAGAACTAACAGAGGTTCACCGACTGGAGTATTCTCTACAGATTCTCCGGCAGTTGTCACCTCTTTTCGTGCCAAAATTTCCTTCCATGCGGCAGGTGACACAATTCGCCAGTCATGACCATAAACACCATAGTGTCTTCCCCCAACTGTAAAATCAGTTTCTCTAAGTCGCACCAAGTCGAAATAGTTTAACATTGCTGTCCAACTATCTGCTTGGGCACAAGGTAGAAAGGTGTATGCTAACCCTGGTGTTTTCTGAAAATACTGCACAAAGTTAATGAAAATTAGACTTTGGGTAGGGGAAACAGCTTGATAGGTGTCCCGCGCCATCCAGAAGCGGAAAATAGTTGCGCCTTCGCCAGGGCGTAATGGTGCATGGGTTTGGAGATATTGCCAAGATGCAACAGCGCCCGGATCTGCACTCAAATCTTTAACCGTTGCTGTATGCAACGCCACCATCATTGCAAATCCCGCAGGTTCGGAGTGCAAGTCACGAAATACTACTACATTCTGTGGTTGGCGCTTCAACCAGTGATCTGCTATTTTTGCTGATTCTTCACCTTCGTATTGTGCCACCATCTTTAGCAGTGGAATTTTGTCAGTTTCCCGTAGTGAGTCTGTTAATAAACTACTTTGCTCACCCCAGGTGAAACAGGATCGAATTGCCGAGTTATCCCGATGCAAAAAAATATAATCAAGTAGCACTTGATGCTTTTCTTGCCCTTGAGTTTGTCCTAGTCGTTTACTATAGTATTGACGCGATCGGTGGTGTAATTCAGTGTACAATTCCGAATTCCGCCAACGCAAGTCAGCAATTAAAACTTCTCGTGCTAAATCGTGGGGAAATAAACCCAATTGTCCTGATTCGATAAACGACAGCCCGCGCAACCACTCAAATAAATCGTGAACATCAAGTACTTCCCCTAAAGAATGAGCCTCACCACCCAAGGTATTTTCAGGCGCAGCCAATATTTGATTTAGTGCGGCTTCGGTAGTCAGCATAATCACCGCACAAGCTTCTAAAGCCATACGGTGTGAGGGTGTTGGTACTTCTTTTATGAATCTTTCCAACAGTGTTTTCACAACATTGGGAGCAGATTCTGCTTGAAAAGAGATTTCTTTTCCCTGAGCAAACACCTCAGCAACTAAAGATAATGCTAGAGGATGTCCGTGGGTCAAATCTAGAATCGCCTGGTGTTGTGTGGTGGGAATATCTCGTGTGGTAAGATAAGTTTGACTTTCTTCTGGGGTCAGGTTGCGTAGGGGAAAAGTGTGCATCAAAGCTTGCCAACCTGGATCGCTACACCAACCAGATGAGGGAGGATTGCGTCCAGCAATCACAACTAAGGTATTAACAGACAAATGGGGTAAGAATCCTTCCCGCAACCATTCATCTAGCTGGGTAATAGCTTCATAGGTATCAATGAAAATTACATTACGTTCTTGTCTTTGGGCTAGCACATCCAAAGGAGAATCTGATTCATTCAGTCCCATCAACGATCGCAACGTGCTAACAAAAGATTCTGGTGCAGCTTCTAGATTACGTCCTTCTACGTAGATTGTTGATATTTTTGACCGTTCACAAAATCGCAAAAACTGCTGCATGAGGGTTGTCTTGCCCACACCGCCATAACCAAAGACGTGCAAAATGTGAAAAGGTAATTCTGGAGCTGCGATCGCACGATCAAATAGCTCCAGTTCCCGCCCACGTCCTACAAATCTGCGATTTCGTTCTGCACTTAGTCGCTCTAATAGAGATGTCATTAGCATCCCTTCCTCAAATTTTACGTAGGATTACTATTTTCAAGTATGAAGGATGTTTTTGATTCATAAAATCTATTTTGACAAAATTTATAAATTAGGTGTTTGATTTATTCAACTAAATAAAAATCAAATAATTCTCTTGACAAATAGCTCTATCAATGAAACTTTTTTGGTCATTATAAAAAATGAGTCAGAAATGAGCAGTTAATGAACACTTTTTGGACTGGAAGATGAGCTAAAGGAGTGCGACTCTAATAAGTGTTCGTTCTAAGTGCTTTTCCAGACATAGCTAGCTGGATATGGAGATGAATTTAGCTAATGAAAAACTTTGCATGGAAAACAGTCATATTTGCACTTATCGGTGCGCTGATACCAACTCAGGTAAAAGCTGTTAGTTTTACGGCAACTAAGGAAGCTGGTGAGACTCTTACTACAGTTCAAGTTATTCCATCGAGACCACTATCGTTGGATTCAATCTCTGGGACAATCTCCCAAACGAATCCTGCCAATTTGTTTAAAATCTACCTAACTGGCGCAAAGACATTCTCAGCTACGACTAAAATCAATCCAGGTAGTCTTGCCGATCCACAGTTGTTTCTATTCGATTCAAACGGCAAAGGCATTTACGCAAACGACGACGAGAGTTCTAATACAAAACAAGCTACTTTGCCCAAAGGTGAATTTTCCCCCAGTAACCCTGGTACGTATTACTTAGGGATCTCTGGTTTTGACTACGATCCTGTTGGTAGTAAAGGTAAAATCTTCTCAGATTTCCCCGATGTTGATTTTCAAACAGTTTTGAAACCATCTGGTACTGGTGATGGATTTCAACTTGAGGAGTTTGACGGCTTGATATTGGACAGTGGGAGTTATAATATCACCCTCACGGGCGTTCAAACTGCTGGTGCGAAAGCAATCCCGGAAGCATCTTCTGGACTAGGTTTATTAGCTTTTGGTGTTTTGAGTACAGGTGCTATTGCCTCGCGTAGAAGACAGCGGGGTAGAACTATAAACGGAATTTCCTAACTTGAGTTGGGGAGAAGACTTGATGAAATGGCAGTTAGTTTCATCCTTCTAAGGATATAACTTCTTGCAACATATAAGCGCGGTAATTGATTTCGACGCGGGTAATTAATTCTTAACTATCAGCAATAAGCGCTTACTTTTATTAGGAGATATGAAAATGAAAAAGAATTTATCTTTCACCTCGCGACGCAGCTTGTTGAAATGGGGTCTTCTAAGCGTTGGTACGGCAGCTTTAACCACTCTACCTGAGATAGTGACTGCACAGACTAATGAATATGGCAAAACTCTGACATTTAATGCTGATGATATTGGTATCCTCAACTTTGCTTTGTTATTAGAAGAACTAGAAGCAGCATTTTATTTACTTGTGCTTAAATCTGGCAAAATTACAGATCCTAAAGAGTATGACTATATCAAAGCTATAGGTTCTCATGAAGCTACCCACGTCAAATTTCTGCGGGAAATTTTAGGTAAAAATGCGACTTTTAAGACAAAAAATCTCAAATTTAACAAAGCTGGGTTAGATGCTGTCCTCACAGACCGCGATACCATCTTGAATACGGCTGTAGCTTTGGAAGATACGGGTGTTCACGCTTACAATGGCGCGGGAACAAGCTTGAAAGACCCCACATACTTACTGGCAGCTGGTTCTATCGTATCTATTGAAGCACGCCACACTGCTGGAGTACGTGCGCTTCTGAAGCGACCTACCACAGAACCAGATAGCGATCGCGCTGTGAGCGATGCTGATTTAGTTCCTGAACTTAATCCATTTAAGGGACGTGCCTACGATGAGCTATACACACCCAAACAGATTATAGCAATTGTCGGCTCTTTGAATATATTGAAAAATCCAATCAACGGCGCACTTGTCGCTTAACCCTAGGAGTTACAAAGAATATGAAAACCCTTTTATCTCTAGCAGGGCAATTAGTTGCCAGCTTTTGTTTGGCAGTAAGGGGTAGAATGCTGATCCTGTCTTTACTTGTTCTATCCTTGCTCACAATCCCCGTAACACCAGCTTCTGCTCAACAAGCAACGCTTACACCCAAGGAAGTTGTGGAATACGCTTTGACTTTAGAAAAACTGGAAGCTGATATGTATAGCCGTGCATTTACTGCAATCGAGAGCGGTGGATTAATGAGTCTGGTAGAACCTGCTAAAAAAGCAATCATGTCCTACGGACAGGATGAGGGTATGCACGTTACAGACTTATCGGCTGTATTAAAATCTCTGGGAGGTAATCCAGATGCGATCGCTATCCCAAAGAACCCCAACTACGATGCTATACTCAATCGCGACCCATTTGCTAATCCTGAAGATTTTCTTCTGGCGTTACAGTATGTTGAAGACACGGGGGTAGCAGCTTATAAGGGACAGGTGCAGAACTTGCTCGCCGCCGGTGATGCTGGTAAAGTTGTCTTAGCTGGAGCTTTGGAAATCCACACTATAGAAGCTCGACATGCTGCTGGTGTTCGCTATATACGGCAAACTTATTATGGTGCAGATGTGCGACCTTGGATAAAAGATGCTAGTGAAGTTATCTTCAACAAAAATCGGCAAGGGTCTAATTCCCCAATTCCCTTCAGTAATGAAGCTTTTGATGGCTACGCTACAAAGGAGGAAGTGCTAGCACTTGTGAGTCCTATCTTAAGCGAGAAGTAAATAAACTTCGGCTGTTCTCCACGCGCCAATCAAAAGCGATATGCCGTGTGGGGAATTTCCTACTTTTGAAGGCGATCGCTCTCATATCATTGGTAATAAGTTAGAAAAAAGTATATTTTGTCAATATCTCTTAGTGTATAAAAAGATTTCCTGATCACAATAATCAGAAAAAGGAGAAGCAGGGAGAGTCCGCCATAGGCATACTCTTCCTGCTTCTGCGATTATCATTATTAAGAAATTCTCAAATACTTTTCGCTTAGGTGAGAAAATTATGTAAATCGGTAGAATTGACGAGTAATTAAGTGATAGTGTCGGTAAATATGGGTGCTCGCCGAAAAACCAACTGACAACTCAGATTTAATGTGTTCCCATAAACGCTCAATGGGATTAAGCTCTGGACTATTGGCGGCTGTTAACCTTCCTCCAATAACCGTTGCAACGCGACCCTCATTTCTTCAGGAGTTGTGGTTGTGGTACCAAACCGTCGCACGACAATACTAGCTGCCAAATTACCTAAAACTGCAGCTTCCCAAGCCGACGCCCCAACGGTTAAACCTAAAGTTAACGCCGCCACCACAGTATCTCCAGCACCTGTGACATCAAACACCTTCGTCCGATTAAAAGCTGGGATGTGAAATGCGCTACCCTCGCGGTTAAACATACTCATCCCTTGCTCACCACGGGTAATCAGTATATGTTGCGCTTGCGTCAACGCCAGCAAATCTTGTCCTGCTTGAGTCAAAGTTGCTTCATCAGTAATTCCATAACCAGCAGCAAGTTCTGCTTCCGGCAAATTTGGAGTAAACAATGTTCCTCCACGATACCGTTCCAGATTTTTTTGAGCATCCACAATTGTTCGAGAAGCAGACAATGCTGCTGAAATCACAGGTTGAGTTAGAGTTCCATCCCCGTAGTCAGAACAGACAACAGCATCTACGGAATTAATTTGTTCTTTAATATATTGAGATATCTGAACTTGTAAATCTAAGTCTGGCAAATCATCCGACTTTCGGTCTAAGCGAACAATCTGCTGTGTCACCGATTGACGGGAATGACCAGAAATCCGGGTTTTAGTTACTGTTGGGCGACTGGAGTCAACAAAAACGCCATCAGTATTGATTCCCGCAGCTTCCAGAAGACTACGTAGCGCCTTTCCTTGTTCATCTTTGCCCAATAGCCCTACTGCCAAAACTTTTGCTCCCAGTTGGGCAAAATTATAAATCGCATTTGCCCCACCTCCTGGGACTTGCTTGGTGGTTTCATGGCGCAGGATCAACACTGGTGCTTCCCGAGAAACTCTTTCGACTTGACCTGTGAGAAACTCGTCTAAAGTTAAATCTCCGATAACCAGTACCCGTGCAGAAGCGAATTTTTCCAATAAAAAGAACAAGCGGTCAGCCGAAGCACGCAGTAAGATGGCAAAATCAGGGTCTAAAGACATAAAGCACAAGAATATTCAACACACAAGCCAATGATTCTACAACCCAAACTCGGCAAATGGCGAGATGAGAAGTGAGGGAATGAGGGAATGAAGGAATGAAGGAATGAAGAAAGTTTCACTCCCTCCCTCTCTCCCTCTTTCTCTCCCTCCTCCTACTCCCGCCACTGCACTTGAACAAAATACGCCTGTCGTCCCCAAAGGTCACGCGTATGTGTGATATTTTCAATTTTGAGGTTAAAGGGAATGGAAGTTGTCAGGTAACGCTGTGCTAAAGCACCAATGTCAGGAGCTAGTTCAGCCGCTGTTGTCGTCGCGACCCCCAAACCTATCAGTTGCTCAATTAGTCCTCGCGGTAGCAGCAGATGCATCCCCACTGCTAGCCCTGCTGTCAGCAGCATTTCTACTGATACATTTGTTCCACAACGGGGGTGTACAGCCAAGTCCCATTCTCCGTTGGTGAGGCGATGTAGAGCGAGTGTGACTGCACGTCGCAAATCGCTGATATTAACTTCACCATAAAGATAGAATCCCCGCTCTGTGGACAAACCGCCTAAGAGTTCGTTGTCAACTTGGAAATTGCTTGGTCTTGGTCTTGCTGTGGAAGCTTGGACGTTTTTTGATGCACTCAGAAGCCAAACTGTAGCGTGTTCTAGAGCATGAACCTGACGCAGCATTAAAATTTCTTTTAATCCAGGCAAAAACGACAGCTGTCTGAGTAAATCAGCATCTTGTGTGGGCTGAGGTACTGTAAAATCAGAATTGAAAAAGTTATAGAAAGACAAGCTACCTTTAGCAGAAGCGGAAGTATTCATTGCTACACTGCTTCCTAAGCTAATAAACCAATAGAGATTTCTTTTTAATGTAGCGTTTTAGCCTGGAGATAGTTGCTAAATTTTGTTTACTATTTGGTTTACTTTGATTGACTAAAGGCAAAATCTTAATAAGGACACATAGCAACGGCAAGGTTCTTCCATTTAAAAGCCAAGAAAGCTTGGTTTCTCTGCTCTGGTGGACAAACTTAAAAAAGAGCAAAGCTGCGCTTTCTGCCGCGCTTTTCGTGTCCTTATGCGTACAGATCGAATAATCTGAGGAAATACAACCTCTACCCAAGACAACATAGTCGAGTACTCTGTGGTGCTTGATTTTGAGAGGTTTACACTTATACGTTAAGTTGTGAGGAGAACAATAAGTAACCAGTCAAAATGAGCTTGGCAGTATACTAGCACTTTATCTATTCTTTTTGCTCAGGCCGAGGCAAAGTACAGCAATTAACATCATTCAGGCAGACTTTGCCCCATTGCAAAGCCCAGCGGACAAGAGCCACTCGGTTGTCGGTACCTGTTTTGGTGAGAATATTGCTGATATGATTATCAACCGTACGCTTGCTTATTTCTAATTTACCTGCAATCTCTTGGTTAGTTAAGCCAGCGGCCACTAAGTCGATAATTTGCAGTTCTCTGTCTGACAGACTAACGGGGGTCTGAGACTCGCCACCAGCCATAGAGTTACTTTATCCTCCTTGGTATATGTACTCAATCGCTCTATCCCATTCTAGAAGATTCTTTTGTAGGTAGATGTTTCAAGTGTAGGCATAAATACTATTTTTCTTTGAGAGTTGGGTTTACAGTATCGGAGCAGAAGATAGAAAAAGATCAAGATTGAAAACCCGAAATTATCAGGACGCTATCCTTGCTCCCCCCACACCATTACACTTCACCTCATCCCAAATCAGTTATTTATAAGTAATTTTTATAAAAAATAAATTAAAAATAATAGAAATAATACTGATGGCAAATAAGCACTGATCACCATCGTTAATGGCTAAATTAATTCATAGAAATTGCTATTTCATTGTATGAACGACTGCCAACATAGTGACACAAATTATTGTAGATTTTATACTGGCAAATCCTAATCCAAAATCTGAAATTCAATGAGTAATCCCCGTGTTTTGTGCCTGGGTGAAGTTTTATTTGATCGTTTAGCTGATCAACTGGGGCGAAAGCTAGAAGAAGTTGAGTCATGGACTGCCTACCCTGGAGGAGCACCAGCTAACGTCGCCTGTGCTTTAGTGAAGCTGGGGACACCAGTGGCATTTATTGGTTGTGTTGGTGAGGACGCACCAGGTAATGAATTGGTAGAATTATTACAAGAAGTAGGTGTGGGTACAACTGGAGTACAGCGTCATTCTACAGCACCAACGCGGCAAGTAAATGTTGTGCGTTCTCTTGAGGGCGATCGCACTTTTGCTGGATTTAAAGATTATGAAACTACAGAATTTGCTGATACGCGCCTCAAAGCCGATCAATTACCGAAGGAGTTATTTCAAGCAGCAGATTTTCTGATTTTAGGTACTCTGGGACTAGCGTATCCTGAAAGTGGGCAAGCAGTTCACCGCGCCCTTCAACTGGCTGAGCAATATGATGTCAAAATTTTGCTCGATGTCAACTGGCGTCCAGTATTTTGGACAAATCCTGACATCGCTCCACAAAAAATTCAAGAATTATTTAAGTATATAGACTTTATCAAACTTTCAAAAGAAGAAGCAGAATGGCTATTTGATACCGCAGATCCAGGGGTAATCACTTACCGCCTTGGTACTGTTGAGGGTGTACTGGTGACAGATGGAGAACATGGCTGCGCCTACTGCCTTGGCGAAAACGAAGGCAAATTACCTGCTTTTTCTCCCTCCGTCGTTGATACAACAGGTGCAGGGGATAGCTTTGTCGCTGGTTTCATGCACCAGTTGCTCACTCACGGAATCCAAAGCTTAAATGATTCAGAAACTGCGAGAAAAATCGTGAAATATGCAAGTGCAACGGGGGCATTAACGACAATGAAAGCGGGGGCGATCGCATCTCAACCCACCGCAGATGAAGTGGAAGCTTTTCTCGCTTCGCATCAAGTTTAGGGGCTAGCACAGGTAGCTGCGATCCTAGGACAGCAATAAGGCGGGAAGAATCTTCTCTGCCTTTTGCCCAGCAAAATTGTTCAATTTCTATGGTGACAATATAGTTCAGTTAAGGCTTTAAGTTAAGTAAAGTTAAGATTTGTTCCCAAGCATGGAAATTGAGTGTGTTGCATCTGGTTGTATTTGTCGTTGCTGTCTCCTAATGTTCTCAGCCGAGCTAAAAAGGTGAGAGTTATGTCAAAAACAGAGCATGAATGCTGCGCTGTAGAAAAGGCAATCTTAAAAAGCTTTAATCGTCAATCTCTACTCTCCAACGACAATTCGTTTTGGAACGGTATCCGCTTCCAGTTCACTCAAAGTAGAAGCGCAAGTGCATTGCCAGATGAAGTAGTCTTTCCAGAGAATGCGATTCATATTTATACAGATATGCCCTCTGGGTACCTTCTTGAAGCACGAATTAATGGACGGTTGCAAAAAAGCTCTCTTGTCACGGGTCATAGTCTCATCATTCCACGCGGCACAGTTTATTGGCAATCAGATAACCACAAAAGCCGAGGGATTACCTTAGGTTTTCATTTCAGCTTTCTTGAGCGAACTCTCTGTGAATCGATTGACTTAGATTGTCTTGAACTCCATCCTCAGTTTCCGACGTTTGATCCGCTTATTTATCAAATTGGGCTGGCGCTCAAAGCTGAACTAGAACATAATCGGCATTCTAGCCGTTTATATGCAGAATCTGCCGCGACGTTTCTTGCCACCCATCTTTTCCACCATTACGCCCAAGGTAAACAAAAGGAGCTAATCACAACAAGTGGCTTGCCTAAGTACAAAGTACAACAGGTCATTGATTACATCCATGCCAACCTTGAGTGTAATATTGGCTTGACTGAATTGGCTGACTTAGCTCAAATGAGTCTGTCGCACTTCTCTCGATTATTCAAACAGTCAACCGGATACTCTCCTCATCAGTTTGTCATTAAGTGTCGTGTTGAGCGTGCTCGTGAACTTCTCCTCAAAGATGACTTGTCAATCGCGGATATCACTTACAAAGTTGGCTTTGCGAATCAAGGACATTTAACCAGTCATTTTAAGCGCCTGTTTGGAGTCACACCTAAAGTCGTTCGAGCAAAATAGCACAAACGTGTAAAAAAAAGCAAAAACTTGTAAGACCAAATAAGAGTGCGATCGCTACTTTAGAAATCAGGACGCGCTGCAAGTGTCATATCTTGCTTGGTCTTACAAACTACGAGTTAAAGAATTCTGCTACCTGCACTCGCGTCCTAGAAGTAACAAAACCAGAAAGCTCTTAAGGAGAGATACTCTTATGGCGACAAAATTTACTGGCGGTTGTCTATGCGGATCTGTCCACTACGAATGTTCAGTCGAACCGATTACGATGGGTAATTGCCACTGTCGCGATTGCCAACAAGCAACAGGAAGTGCTTATGCTTCCGCGCTTCTCGTGCCGCAGAGTGCAGTTACCATTACCGGAGATGTGAAATACTATGACGTAATAGGTGATAGTGGAAATCTTGTTGGTCGAGGCTTTTGCCCAAACTGTGGTTCCCGATTATTTAGCAAGCCCCCAATTCCCGGACTTATAGGTATTATGGCAGGGAGTCTTGATTATCCAAGCTGGTTTCGACCTACGATGGATCTTTACGCAGTGAGTGCCCAACCCTGGGATTACATGAACCCAGATCTACCCAAGTTCGACAAGATGCCAGTGATACAGCAGAGTCTCGAAGAAACACATGGGTGTAGGGGTGTGAGGATGTAAGGGTGTAGGGGAGCCACTGCCCTTCGGGGAGAACCTCCGGTTCCGCTGCGCTAACGCAGTCGCCTACGGAGGGAGACCCTGCTGCAGCGCTGTCTCACCGTGCGCGGGTTCCCCGCGTTGAGGCATGTGGCGTGAGCCAGTACAGCAAGCGCGTAGCGTGGCACTTTGTGCCATAGGAGGGGAGCTAGTGCGTTGCGGAGAGCAGCGCCTTGCGAGGGTTCCCCCCGTTGTGGCGACTGCGGAGGGTTCCCCCCGTTGTAGCACCTGGCGTTTTCCCGACAGAGGTATCTGGCGTGTGTAGGGGTGTAAGGAAAAAAGGTGTTTTTGTCAGCTCAAATGCTAAGCGTCAAAAACGCACGCTACGCTAAAAGCATAACGAAAACCATACTCTGAAAACATCCTCTTAAAACAACTACTCTATGACTGTAGAAATCCAGACCGAAAAAGACTTTCTTACAGCAAGCACTAATATCAAGACAAATCAAGAAACAGAAAACGAAAAAGTTCTATGTTCTCATTGTAAGCGCACCGCTACAAACGGAATTAAATGTAAAGGGATGTGTGTGGCGGATAATGACTATTAACGCAATGATTGACAAAAAGCACTTTTTCTGCAAATTTCTTCAATGTCTACAAAGTCAACTGTTACGGACTTTTCTTCAATTTTTTTCTAGAAAGAACCTCTAAAGAATGAATTTTTCAGAAGAGTCTCAAGCTAAGCTGAGTGTGACATAATGCAATCAAAAAATTAGGCTGGAAACTGTCTGGCTAAGTACCCAATTGGGGGAGTCATGCTAACAAACTCTTTTTAAGAAAGAGTTACGGACTCGCTGAAATCGAACAGTAATCAGCCACTAGGAGGAGGGTTTTATGATCGTTGTCCATCATCTCAACAACTCGCGATCGCAGCGCGTACTATGGCTGCTCGAAGAATTAGGTATCGAATACGAAATCAAGTACTATGAACGCGATGCTCAGACGATGCTGGCACCAGCGTCGCTGTACCAAATCCATCCACTCGGCAAGTCACCCGTGATCACAGATGCAGACCTGACGATCGCTGAGTCGGGTGCCATTATCGAATATATAGTGGATCGCTACGGCAATGGTCGGTTAGTCCCAGCATCGGGTACACCGGAGCGTCTGCGCTATACGTATTGGCTGCATTACGGCGAAGGTTCTGCAATGCCACCGCTGGTGATGAAGGTAGTTTTCAAACATTTTGGGAAAGGGGACAGCGGCGCTCAAGATGCGTTCATCGCGCCACAGATAAAGCTTCATTTTGACTACGTAGAAGGCGAGCTTCGTAAGAATACGTGGTTTGTAGGCGAAGAATTCACTGCCGCCGATATCCAAATGAGCTTTCCTCTGGAAATGCTCGCCCAGCTTCCCGAACAGGTCGAGAACCGACCAAAGATTAAGGAATTTGTCGAGCGCATCCATGCGCGACCTGCTTATAAACGTGCCCTTGAACGTGGAGGTGCATACGACTTAACCAAATTCTAATAGTTGATTAGCGATGCAGTGACTCTGACCAAGAAAGGGGTGTAGGGGTGTAGGGGTGTAGGGGCTCCCCTTACACCCCTAATTATTGACGCATTTGCAGGCGCTTTTTCATCAATTCAAAGTAGGGTAGGAACATAACCCGTTACTAACTTACTTTCAACTGTGCTACTAGTAGTCATAACCTAGTAGCACAGATGGCAGCACCAATGAGTCCTACTTGTTGATTTAGGACAACATAAACAGGTATATCTTCAAGCAGAGGACGCATCCTACCTTTTTGAGTGAAATTGAGGATGAACCTGTCTTGTTGAATTAAAGGCAATATTTTAGGAGCAATTCCACCAGCAACGTACAAACCACCGTAAGGTAGAAGTTTGAGTGCAATATTACCTGCTTCTGCAGCGTAGGCTTCTACAAATAACTGCATGGTTTGTTCACAAAGGCGATCGCTTTTCTCTAATGCAGCGTTACCAATGACAGCGCCTGGATCAACGCTTTTTTCTTGCCCTCCGACTTCTTGTTCGCATTTTCTTATGATTTGGGCAATTTCTGGTGATTCAGTAGCAATTTTACGGTCTCGTAGAAATTGGTAAATTGCTAGAATTCCCATCCCAGAAACGACTCGTTCTACAGAAACCCGTTGGATATCATGTTTAGAGAGCAGGTATTTCAAAAGTTGAAACTCTAATTCGGTACGGGGGGCAAAGTCAACGTGTCCACCTTCAGAAGCAAAAACTTGATAGCTGTGTCCCTGCTTAATCAAAAATCCTTGTCCCAAACCAGTCCCAGCACCAATAATAGCAATAGGGGCTTCGGGGTTGGGTTTGCCAGCCTGTAAAGTGAGCAAATCTTGATTGTCTAAACCCAAAACACCATAACCAACAGCAGCAAAGTCGTTGATGAGAGAAACTTGAGATATACCTAGTTCTTGTTGTAAACGTTCGCTCTCAAGGAACCAAGCTAAATTAGTCAGCTTCGCGGTATTTTGCACCACCGGTCCTGCAATGGCAAAACACGCTTTTTCTGGAGTTTGTGTGTTAGCTTTGAGCAAGAACTGTTGTACCATCGGCACCAAATCGGGAAAGTCTCCACTGGGGTACCGTTCCTCACAGATGGTGTGTAATGAAGCTTTTTGTGATGCTTCAACCAATCGTAAGATGGTTTTCGTGCCGCCGATGTCTCCTGCCAATAGTAATGTCATGTGAGTTGTTCTTAGTTAAACCGAATTACTTCTTCTACCTGAGTTAAATGCGAGGTATCTCCCTTTAGTTCTAGCAACCACTCTGGGTGTTGACGCACAACTTTTACTAAAGAACATAGGGAAGCCTTCACTTCCGTTCTGGCAATTTCACCTACTAAGCCTATTGTCGCCCCCAATACGGACGCACCATGTCCCACAAAAAGAATATTTTCTGGAGAGAATTCTGTCGTTAGGCATCTGGCAGTTTGTCCCGAGCGTTCCTGCATTTTTTCGTAAGTTTCTGGGTAATTTACTGCGATGCGCGGAGTATAGCTAATATCTATTCTGGGGAATAATTCTGCTAATGCTCGGGTTAAGAGTCGCAGTGGTTCTTCTTTCATCCAGACGGGATTCAGCCATTCGCTTAAGCCTGTTTCTAGTTTTATCGGCAAATCAAGAACTTCTGCCACGGCGTTTGCTGTTTGTACTGTCCGCAGGAAGGGGGAAGCAAAAATATGAGTAATATGTTCTCGCTTGAGGCGATTGGCTAACTGCTGGGCTTGCACCATGCCATCTTCAGAAAGTGGTGGATCGTAGCGTCGTTCTGCTGTGAGAAACCAATCAGGGTTAACAAAGTCGAGACGGTTGGCGTGTCTTGCGATCCAAACAATTTGACTCATGGTATGATTAAATGTTTTTTCTAAAGTAAAGCCTGTGGCTCTATGCATGCAGCCCGTTTAGCATGGGTTATTAGTTAAATAATATTACATAGTCTGTAACTATTCGTAATAGAATAATTCATAGGGTTTTAGTTATGTTACTGGTATACTACAAAATCTGATTTCAGGAAAATTTGTACTACTTTGCTCCTGGTGTTAGTTACGCTATATCTACCCCAGAAAAGGTGTGTTTGCCCAGGTATCTTGACCTAAAAAATAAAATGCCTAGCCGTTTAAGACATATCACGGATTACCTGATCATTTATGTACTAAAGCCCAAAGCGCTTTTCGTCATTGTCTTGACTCTAAATGTCCTGCTCCCTCTTCTGGCAATAGCAGAGTCTCCTCATCAAAAGAACGAGAAGGGAACTGTTGTCCCTATTCTTATCTACCACGAAATTCTTTCTGGCCACCACGGAAATGAGTACAAGCGTCCTGGTGAAACCATTATTTCCTTGAAGAAATTCTCCCAGCAAATGACCTACCTCTATCAACAGGGATACACAACACTGAACATAGAGGAGCTCGTGAACTTTATGAAGGGCAAAAGAGTTATTCCACCAAAGTCGGTCGTCATTACTTTTGATGACGGTTGGAAAAGCCAAATGCTCGCCCTCCCCATTCTACGACAGTATCACTTCAAAGCCTCATTTTGGTTGTTTCCAGGAAGTGGCATTCAAGACCCCTATGGGGACTATCTTTCATGGAGAGAGGTTCGGAAAATTGCCAATGTTCCTGGCTTTGAAATAGGCGCTCACTCAATGACTCATCCCGACGATCCTCGTAGCAACCTCGTCACTTGGGTTGATGGGAAAACCAAAGGTCGATCTGCTCTTAATGCCGAATATGAGATTCGCCAATCTAAAAAAGTGCTTGAAACTAAATTACATCGCTCTATTAAGTATTTTGCTTGGCCACACGGTTGGTATAATAACAAGCTTCTGCAAATGGCAAAAGCAGCGCATTATGAAGCAGTCTTGACTGCAAGCGATGGCGCTAATCGGCAAGGAGACGATGTTTTTCATTCTAAACGCATCTTTGTTGACGGGGCGTGTTCTCTCGAAGACTTCAAGGAAACACTTCACTCGTATAAATACAGAATCTGTCAAACACACGAACCCCCGACGCTAGGTCATTTACCATATGCATCCAAACAAGGGAGTCTGCCGAAACATTGAACGGAGTGTAGGGATATCATTATTACTGGAGTTTAGACTAAACCACGCGATACGCGGAGCGTCAAGCCAAGGGCGTATCGCTACCCGGTCACGCTACGTAGGAATAGGTATAAAAAATTATGGAGATGCCTGCGGTTAAAACAAGCATCCCCCAACGGAAGATGAGAGAAGCACTACCAACTCACATCAACCACTATGGATGTTTTTGCCAGATTAAAGGTCTTCCGTCAAGATGTTTACAACAATTTGTGCCGAGCACACGATGCGACATTTGAACTAACCGATGCTGTAATGCTTACACGCAAAGCTTATTGCCTTGCAGATCTGTCCCAATGCCCAATATTTCGCCGGAAGTGGCCAAGTATCTATGAAGCATTACAGGATACAAGACCTCAACGTCAAAAGTTGATGAAACTCTACATACAACAAATGCCCACATCAGGTCGAATTGTACTAGCAGGAGACCATACAGCTTGGTCAAGACCAAATGCAGTCACACTAAAAGAGCGGACAATGGAACATCACGCTCATTGGTGGGATACCAGCAAACAAGCCAATTACCTCGGGTCAAGGCTATAGTACCATTGCTTGGATACCAGAAAACCAAGGTAGTTGGGCAATGCCATTAAGGCACGAGAGAATTACATCTTGGGAAAGTCCTATCAGTAAAGCGGTGTGGCAACTAAGACAAGTATGTAAGTTCTTGCCATCAAGACCGATTTCTTTGTGGGACAGTGAGTATGGATGCGCCCCATTTGTGTTAAAAACGGCTGGTATAAATGCAGATAAATTAATGCGTTTACGCTCAAACTTATGTTTATGGAGTAAGCCCCCAGTGTATTCGGGTAAGGGAAGACCCCGTGTTCATGGAAGCAAGTTTAAGCTAAACGAACCTGGAACTTGGATTGAGCCAGTTCAAATCCTTGAAATCAATGATTCAAAATTAGGTTTGCTGCGAATTCGCCTGTGGGATGATTTGCATTTTAGAAATGCTGCACAACATGCAATCTCACTGATTTTAGTTGAACGATTAAAAGAAGATGGTTCAATACGGGTGGCGAAACCTTTGTGGTTAGCTTTTTGTGGAGAACAAATGCCACCTATAGATGAAGTCTGGCGACTTTATTTAAGACGTTTTGCTGTTGACGCATTGTCCCCTAAAAAATCAGGCAGCCTTATTACAACGAGTACCCGACTACGCCGACAGATCAATCAAACAAAGGCTGCCTGATTTTTTCACGTGTTAGACCCCGTGAGCATTGGTATCGATTTCTCAAACAACGCCTGCATTGGACACTGCCTAAAATTGCTACACCAAAGCAATGCGAACGGTGGAGTGATCTCATGCCGATAATAACTTGGGAAGTATGGTTAGCTCGTGATATTGTCTCAGATAACCCTTTACCGTGGCAAAAGTCAGTCGATAAGTTGACCCCTGGAAGGGTTGCCCAAGCTATGGGAGGAGTTTTGATGGCGATTGGAACACCAGCATCACCTCCAAAACCTCGGGGAAAATCACCTGGCTGGAAAACCGGGCAGCAACGCCAGCGTAGAATTAACTATCCTGTTGTTAGAAAACGCATTTCTAAGCCTCGCAAACAAACTACTAAGTCGGCTTAGTTCGGGCATTTTTCTGATCTTTAGTCATGATCTCTTTAACCCACCATTGCTGGGTCATTTTCCATGCCTTAGTCTAAACTCCAGTTATTAGACATCTCCAAAAACTAATCTTAAACCCTTGTGCTGTCTGGGTTAATACTTAATTTCTGGAGAGGTCTATTTATTCCTGTCTTTGGTATTTTAGAAACACAACAAGCCGAAAGCGATCACTCTTTAGAACGCTTTTTGGTGGCATTGGAGAGGCTTTTTACATTTGACTTGCTGGAAGATTAGTTAAGATATATCATCAGTTCCCAAAGATACCAAGCAACTCAACTCACAGTCGCCTTGCGCTCTAATTTTCCCCAACCAACTATTTGACCCTTAATCGCAGTGATAATAGACTTAATCGCCACGTAATACATTAACTGTCGGTAGAAGAAGCGCTGCGGTAGTAACCAAACAAGTAACTTCCAATCTTCTTTACGTTCCAGCATAAAGCCAACGAAGGCAGCAAGAAAATCGACAGCCAAAAATAGCACGTAGTACAAGATGACGTGTTCTAGTCCATTGGAGGAATACCCCACAGGTTGCTGATGTTTTTGCCATATAGCCCAAGCTATTGACTCCAGCATCACAAGATCCATCAATGGAGAGATCAGGGGAAAACAGATTTGAAAGACAAATACATTAGGAATCGCAAACAATCCTATTGCACCATAGTTGCGACGAAATAAGGTGTCACGATGTTTCCAAGTTGCTTGTAAAGTACCGAACATCCAGCGAAATCTCTGCTTCACGAAACCGCGTACAGTATCAGGTGCTTCTGTTAGGGCGATCGCATTTTCCTCGTAGTCTATCTTGTAGCCCATCCGCAAAATTGTCAGCGTCAGATCAGCGTCTTCCGCTAGGGTATCGTTAGTATATCCACCTGCTTGTATGATCAGTTCTCGCCGCCATGCACCAATTGCTCCTGGCACAACACAGATACAGTTGAGCAAACCAAAGGCGCGACGTTCCAGATTTTGGCTAGTGATGTATTCCACTGCTTGCCAATAGGTGAGAATATTAATGCGGTTGCCAACTTTGGCATTACCTGCGATCGCTCCCACGTGAGGATCGGCAAAGTGGCGCACCATCTTGCTAATAGCGTTGGGACGCAGGATGGTATCAGCATCTAAACTGACGATAATTTCAGCGTTGCTTTGTCTGATACCATAGTTGATTGCCTGCGCCTTGCCACCATTAGCCTTTGTAAAAATGCGCACACGTGATTCTTGGCCAAAAGCTTCGAGTGCGCACTGGTAAGTACCATCAGTTGAGCCATCATCCACGACAATAATGTTGAAGTTCGGGTAACGGGAGCGTAGCAGTGAATCAATAGTTCTACTAATCACCTTCTCTTCGTTGAAGGCGGGTACCACCACACACACAGAGGGCTGATTATTGGACAAATATTTGAATTGGATGCGACGTCCGCGAGACCACTTGTAGAGAGCTAAAGCGACAACAAACAGCAACCGCATAATCGACAGTCCAATGCCAATGACAAACAGATAGTAGATGAGTGTGTTAAACCAGTTAATCAGGACAAACCCTGTACTGTCAAACTTCGCCATCATCTGTTGGTTCTGAGAAATTGGCGGCATAACTTGAGCTGGTGATAAACCAATGAGATTAGAAACCGTCACCAGTTCAAAGCCGTGAGAGCGCAAGCCTTCAATAATTTGGGGGAGTGCTTCCACAGTTTGAGAGCGATCGCCACCACTGTCATGCAATAAGACGACGTTACCTTCACCACTCACCGCCTGATCAATTGTTTCTTTGACAATCTTGTCCACACCAGGGCGACGCCAATCACTTGGGTCAATTTGCATACCAATAGTGTAGTAACCAAGATTACCAGTGTACTTCAGAGGAGCGACTTGCTCTGGCGTTTCTGGTTCAACATCTTCGGCATAGGGGGGTCGAAACAGCAGCGATCGCAGTCCCAGTTGACCCTCTAAAAGGCGTTCAGTGGCGTTGAGTTCCAACTTCAGCTGCTTGTGAGAAACCAAGGCTATGTTCGGGTGTGTAAAGGTATGATTGCCTATTTCATGACCTTCGCTGATAATTTGCTCTAGCAAATCTGGGTTGCTGTTACCATGCATACCGATAACAAAGAAAGTCGCTGGTGCATGGTAGCGGTGCAGCACATCTAATATATCTGGTGTGTAATCTGGATCAGGTCCATCGTCAAAAGTGAGTGCAATCTTCTTTTTGCTATCTCCCCCCCAACGATTGATCACATAAGGCGATGGATAGGAAATGAGACGTTCACCAATAACTAAACCGGACTTCTGGTCGTATGTAATTTTTCGTTTTCCGTCACGGGGGGTTGCTGTCACCTTCAGTACTTCGCCCCGTCCCTCATAGTCAACATCGAAACCGTAGTGGAGTACTTCTAGCATCTTAGCTGTATTTTTGTCAAGCTGTGTACGCTTGTCAAAAACTTGCCAAATTGAGGGGTCTTCTTGACCTAGTCGCCATAATGCAAATCCTCGTGCACCATCACTTTGTCCTTCTATGAGTTCATTGAAAGCTGTAATCGCATCAAGAAACCAGACGTGATGCAACTGATCTTTATCGTCGTAATAATCATAGGTGACGTTAAGTGCATCTGGGTCAAGCCTAATTTGCCCTTCAGATTCCTGTGCTGTTTTCAGCGCTTCTTGGAAAGAAACCTCTGTACCTGAATGAGTATTCGCTTTCCAGTCATAGCCGTAGCCACCAATAGCAATCACATATTTATCAGGTGGTAACTCAGCGAAGCGCCGCCGCACGTGTTCTGCGTACCACTTCTGGGAAGCCACAGGACCCGCTTCACTGCTGGTCTCGTGTTCGTCGTAAGCCATTAAAATGAGATAATCATTGAACTGGGCTAAGGTGCGGTAGTTAAACTCAGAATCATCCAAAGGCACTGACTGGGAAACTTCCAAGCCAAGGGGATGAAACTGTGCGTACAATTCGCGCATGAAAGCTATCAGGTTTTGCTGGCTGGAAGAGGGGAGATTTTCAAGGTCAATATTGATCCCAGCAAAACCGTTACTGCGGACAAAATTCAGCAGGTTCTGAATAACACGTGTACGCGCCGTCGGCTCATTCAACATTTGTGCAAGCTTATCAGAATTCCAACTTTGAGTTTCGTTATCAAAGTTGTTAATCAGTGGCATGATGGGTAGTTCAGGGCGATGCTTACGTATATAAGTCAGCGCCTTTTTTTGTTTTACTTCATCATCAATAGAAATCGTGCCATCAGCTGTCTTAAGGTGCAGCCATTCAGGCATCAGCTTATCCAGCTTTGAGATATTCTGCTTGAGTGAGGTAAAACTGTTGTCATCCCAGTTAACGTAAAAGCCAATGATCTCAGATTTTTTAGGTTTTGTGACTTGAGTAGAAGCAACTATAGACGATTGTGTATTACTAGTATTACCAGGAGAATTGTTTAACTTTAACTGTGAAGAAAGACCGTCTTGGTGTTGTGAATTTTGTAACTTATGGCGCGAAAAAATTTGATGAACTTGTAGAAGTTTATTTACAGGCGACAAATTTAGTTCTGGCAAATCCGGTTGGATAATCATGCTAGCAATAAAGGCGCTAAACATGATTGTCAGTCCAACAGCTAAGACCTGTACTGTATGTTTGAACCGCCGCCAGCGACGATTATTTGGATCATAAAATACTGGATGATTTAATTTTTTTGACATACGATTTTTCTTGATTTTGAAGTAAGTAATAAAAAGCGCTACAAACTGCTTCTTGTCTGATACTGGAAAGACATTAGTGAAAAAACATAGTGTTTTCTATACACCAACCAAGAAGTTTAATCGGTTTGTGTGGCGGGAGAATGTCAATAAAATGGCAATATTGTGACAAAAAAAACAGTAATGATTAAGTGGATCGACTGCAAAAAACCGAGCCAGCAGGCCACTTACTTCTGCCCTTGAAAACGCTACATCCTACCCGAAGGAAAGCCCTATGGCGCTCCGGCACGCCTTACGGTGAGTAAGCGCGCTGCGGGAGGGTCTCCCTCCGGAGTCACTTCTGTGCGGAGAGAAGTTTGAGCGGAGGTTTCCTCCGTTCGCGCAGCGTCTTTGCAGAAGACTCAAAGCTTCGGGGGGTTCCCCCCGTTGAAGAATGTGGCGTCAGGCGACTGGTGAGACAGCGCTGCAGGAGGGTCTCCCTCCGCTCTGGATCGCTTAGGCGTGGAGGAGATACGCAGTCGCTCCCGAGAGCGGGAAAGCCCTCATTCGGAGTCCTTGTTTCTTCCAGAGGGAAACAAGGACTGTTCGCTGCTCGCTGTCTGAGCGCCCAGAGGGTTTGCCCAACCCTAGGCTCGGTAATTTCTATGAATCTTTATCAGGGATTGAAATCAAGCAAGTCTGAATTTGAGCCACTCCGCCCCACTGCTGAAAATACTTTGCCCCCTGTGTGTTGATTTCTCTAATGGATCTAGGCTTACCGTTTCCTGAGCCAGGAAAGATAGTGTATATTATGTTATTTTTAACGCCACCATTTTTAGGATTTAAGGAAATACCTAGCGCCTTAGCAAGGGCTATTGAACCTTCACCAAACCTATATTCTTCAATATCACCAGCGAAGTACAGACTTGTATCAGCAAAGATAGCAAAGGCAAACTTACCATTGTTTCCGTTGTAAATAACAGCAAAATCTCCGAGTTTAATGTTTGTCTTCTTTAAAAATTCTTCATTATTGTTCTCTGGAAGGACTATATAGGGAATTTCTCTAGAATCAACGTACCGTTTTGGATTGGTTATTTCTTTGGTTTCATCACAAAGCGCTGTGGTAGAGATGTAATAGCCTGGATATGGATCATCAGTTCCTTGAATAATCGGATTGCCATTTGGTATACCTTTATCTGTAACAAGTGCCCACCAATTGCCAGGTTTTCCAGCATGTTTTAAATTATCTATACCGACATCTTGGGGATGGTAAGCGTTCGGTGCGCCATCAGCATCAATTGCCATTCCTGATTTGAAAAAAAATCCAGGTCTATCTACCAATTTCCAAACTGTATACTTACCATGTTCAAAGATTTTTGCTTTATTGACCACATCTTTAGATTCTGCTTTGAGAAATTTTCTACTCACTTTATCACTAAAGTTAATAGAAAATCCAGAAAGAGAAAATAGAGTCATTTGTTTGAGAAAACTTCGTCTTTCCATATAAAATTCTTTATCATAATCTGTAATCGTCAGTTCTATTATCTCTAAACTCAAGAATTAGGGGATCACGGGAGTGAGAGAATAGGGGTGTAGGGGGAATTAATTACGTTTATTCCTGCTTTTTTGTTTATATATTTGCCAAAATGTGTAGAACATAATACCATCGAACACAAGAATTACAGGGAAGCACTCCAGTATAAAACGGGGTTCAGGATTCTCGCGTAGTATTCCTAGAAGCACTGAACGAATGATAATAAACGCAATCAATAGTCCGGTACACGGAAACTGTCGGAATTTCCACATCCCCAATACTGCAATCAAAACTAGTAAGAAATTTAGTAGAGCGTAAGCAACGCTAAAGGAATCTTCAACAGGATCCTCAAATTTCCACCAGTGTAGATCAACATCTAAATATTCTGTACGCGGGCGAAGCCACATATCTGCAATTCGCAGAACAGGAAGATATAAGTAGTATCTCAGGGGTGCTTTTGCAATGCGTGCTTGTGCTAGAGAGGCAAACTGTGCATCTAATTGTGGAGTGAGCAACCTAGTCTGATTCAGTTTACTGAACAGTGCCACAGTTTTCTCACGTTCCGCAGTATTATAAAACTCCGAGTAAGGAAGATCATTTAAATCAACTATTTCACCCAAAGAATCTGCTGAAACTTTCCAGTAAATATCTTCCACCGAAGCAGTATCAACCATCCATGTTTTAGCCCATTGGTAAAAGCCTGTGGGAGCATATTCATCAGGTGCATTCGCATAACGTGGCGCAAGCGGTTGAAATTCATGGAAAACAAACAAATTACGCAATGTCCAGGGCGTTAGCATTGCCAACACCATCGCTACTGTCAGCGCACCAGCAAATATGATATTTTTTTTGTGCCGAAACTGAGCTAGTTTCAAAAGTAAAAAAATACATACTGCCATCAGCAGAATAACACCATCTGGTCTGAGGAACGTCGCCGCACCAATGGCTAGCCCACACATAGCCCACCACTTAGCACCCCAATCTTTGGGTTGCTTCAGTGCTTTGGTTCCTTTCACCGCTAGCCAAAGTGCAAGTGCACTAAAGAAGATAGATAGTGTTTCTGATAATGCTATAGCACAGTAGTTCGCGGTGAATGGACACAACACTGAGACTAAAAATGCCCCAATAGCCGCGCCTTCTCCAAATATTTCCAGTGCGATCGCCCCTACAAGCAAACAGCAACCCAGATCCACCACAGTTTGAATTAGTAGAACTGGCAGATAATGGTCATTTCCAAAGATGGCAAAAATAGCAGCCAGGAATGCAGGGTATCCAGGTAATCTAACATAGGTAGGAATCAATTTATCATCTTCCTGGGTTCCGTAGACACCGGATGTTAACCAAGTTTTAGCAATATCAGCATAAATAACGGTATCGTCATTAGTTGTATGAAACCAGATAACGAAAAATAGTCGTAGTAATAGTCCTGCAAGGCTACCGTAGAGAAATATTCGTCGGTGACTAAGAATAAAAGTTAACATTTAACACCCTTTTGGCATTTTCACGATTTTTGATTTGATGTGAAGCTTTTTACATCTGGTTGACATTATGAATGAGTTTAAGCGTTATATTCCAGATGGATAAAAAGTCTCTCTCGAAATTTTTATTTTCGGAGAGTAACACCAGAGGGTTCTCAACTTCATCAACCCAAATAAGCCTTTTTCACTCGCTCATCAGTGATTAATTCCGATGCTACACCTGATAGGGTCATACAACCAGCTTCTAATACGTAACCACGGTCTGCAATTTGTAAAGCAAGGTTGGCGTTTTGTTCAACTAGAAGAATAGTAACGCCTGTTGCACGCAGATTCTGAATAATACTAAAAATTTCACGAACAATTGTCGGTGCTAAACCTAAGCTAGGCTCATCTAAGAGCAAAAGTTTAGGTTTACTCATTAAAGCACGGGCTATGGCTAACATTTGTTGTTCACCGCCACTGAGAGTTCCTGCAAGTTGACTACGTCTTTGTGCTAAACGCGGGAACATATCAAATTGTTGCTGAATATGATTTCTGATCTCTGTTTGATTAGAGCGAATATAAGCACCCAAAAGTAAATTATCTAAAACTGTTTGGCGAGCTAATATTCTTCTTCCTTCAGGACAGTGGGCAATACCTAATTGTACAACTTCATGAGGTTGTCGGCGGGTAATATTACGTCCGTTGTACATAATTGTGCCGTGGCGAGGATTAATTATTTTGGAGATAGCGCGGAGAGTTGTTGTTTTGCCAGCACCATTAGCACCTATTAGGGTAACTACCTCACCATTGTTCACAAATAAATTAATATTTTGTAGAGCTTCAATGCCCCCATAGTTAACATAAAGAGCTTTTATTTCTAATATCTTTAAAACCTGTTTCTCATTTAATATATCTGTATTCATTTGTTTACATATTATGTAGTTGTCAATTATTAGTTATCAGTTATCAGTTATCTGGTAGGAAACGGACTCGTCCACCCCTTGTTCCCTGTTCCCTGTTCCCTGTTTACTGTTCACTGTTCACTGTTAAGCGTTCCCTGATTTCATATCCTTAATCATTACCTAAATACGCTTCAATCACAGCTTGGTTACTTCTGACAACAGATGGTTCCCCCAAAGCTATCAACTGACCAAAATCTAAGACAGCAATACGGTCACACAAACCCATAACTAAGGGGACATGATGCTCAATAAGAATTATCGTCAAGTTGAATCTGTCACGGAGATGACGGATAAATTTACTTAGTTGTTGCTTTTCATTGGGGTTCATACCTGCTGCTGGTTCGTCTAACAGTAATATTTGTGGTTCTAAGGCAAGAGCACGGGCAATTTCTAGTCGTCTTTGGTCGCCATAGGAAAAATTTTTAGCCTTTTCGTCCTGACGTTCACCTAAACCAACAAGCTCTAGTAATTCTAAAGCTTTTTGCTTACTTTTTTTTTCTTCTCTAGGAGCAGGTGGCAGTCCTAAAATACCTTTGAACGTATTAGTTCTGATACGGCAATCACGCGCAATTCTCACATTTTCTAATGCAGATAGTTCAGCAAATAAGCGAATATTTTGGAATGTTCGTCCAATACCTAAACTTGCAATTTGATGAGGATGTAATTGAGAAAAATCGGCACCTTGATAAAGTAATTGTCCACTAGAAGGTGTGATAAAGCCTGTCATCAAATTAAACAGAGTTGTCTTGCCAGCCCCATTTGGACCAATGAGTCCAAATATTTCATACTGGGTTATTGTAAAAGAGACATCATTTACCGCCACTAATCCCCCAAAGCGGCGAGTGAGATTTTTAACCTCTAATATTGGTAATCCTAACTGACTTGTCGTGAAATTTTCTTGAATCATTGTATTTATTTAAAGAGACTATTACTGCGCTTTCTCCATTTTTTCAAAAAATCTGGAGTGACAAGACCTTGGGGGAAAAATATTGTACCAATCACTATAAGTAATCCAAAGATAATTAATCTACCATCTCGTAGAAATTGCGCAAACCAAGAAGGTAAACCGCTTGTATCGGATATTGATCTCAGCACTTCTGGCAAAGCTGTAAATACCATACCTCCAACAACTGGACCTAAGAAAGTTCTGGAACCACCAATTAACACAAAAGTTAAGTAGATAATACTAGCATCAAAGGTTCCTTGACGTGCATTCCAGGTGTTGAGAAAATGGGCGCTAACTGCACCAACCATTCCAGCCAGAATACATCCTGAGGTAAACGCCAAAACTTTATAGTAAGTTGCATTAACTCCCATCGCACCAGCAGCCAATTCATCCTCACGGATAGCGATGAATGCTCTTCCGACTCGGATGCGTTCTAAACGGTAAATGAATGCAATGCTGATGAACAGCAATGGTAGGACAATCCATAAATATTCGATTGGTGTTTGAAAAGGTTGAGGGATACCGAAAATGCCGACAGCACCACCTGTAATATCCAAATTTAGGGATATGACTCGCAGAACTTCTACAAAAGCAATGGTGGCGATCGCCAAATAAATCCCCCGCAACCGCAACGCCGGAATTCCCACCGCTACACCCAGTAAACCAGAAATGATTGCAGCAATCAACATCTCCAGCAGTAACAGTGGAATCGGGAATGAACCAGTTGTGGAAGAGAAAACGGTTGTGGAGAGAATCGCAGCAATATAACCACCCAAAGCATAAAAGCCAGGGCTTGCCAAAGATAACTGTCCAGCCATGAGTGGCAAGTATAACGACAGCCCCAGCAACGCCCCTAGTACCATAGAGACGATAAGAGAACCATAAGTAGCAATAAATTCAGCCATTTTTGAAAGTTTTGACCAAAAGTTTTGACCAAGAGTTTTGACTAAGCTTTATACCAATTCTCTGTAAACTTGCACTAAATACTTACCTCTTCCACTCTTGGCGTTCTTGGCGTCTTGGCGGTTCGTTTAAGAAATCTTAAGTGCATCTTCATGGAGAATTGGTATTAGTAGGGTGTTCCATCTTTGTAGATAAATCCGCTGAACTTACCATCAGGACTTGCTTGTGTCATCAAATCATGATCAGGATAAGTCGCTTCGTCATAGAGAGTGCGATCGCCTACTTCCAGATAAACTGCAACCACCGATGAGCGATTAACTAAATGATGTCCATTAGCTTCATTGGCTGGAAATCCCGCCGCCATTCCTGGTTTGAGAATTTCAGCACCTGCATCTGTTATTAAAGTTATCTCACCCTCTAAAACATATATGAATTCATCTTGATGTGAATGCCAATGTCGCAAAGCAGAACAGCTTCCAGGCTCTAACTTCACAAGATTCACTCCAAAGTTTTTTAGTCCTGCAAAGTTGCCTAAGCGTTGTCGAATTCGTCCCGCAACCATTGGCTTGAACTCATCGGGGTAATTCGAGCGTCTTTCAGTAGGAACTTTCTCTGGGTCGATAATCATTGAATCACCAATCCGCTTTTAAACTTTCTGAACAAACCGACGCCCAAGTAAACCTTGAGGTCGAACTAATAACATAATAAACAGGATGCCAAAAGCAACAGCATCTTTGTAGCCTGAATATTCACCTGGGACAAAAGCCTCTACTAGTCCAATAACCAAACCTCCTACAACAGCACCGGGAATACTGCCCAAACCACCTAATACAATGATCGATAAACCCCTCAACCCAAAACTAAGGCCAAAATATGGTCCAGGAATGCTGACACTAGAAGCAACTAAAGTTCCCGCCACTCCTGCTAGAAAACTACTGATAAAAAATGTCAGCACAATATAGCGATCGCTATTAATTCCTAACAAACTTGCTGTTATTGGATCTTCTGCGATCGCCTGCATCGCTTTACCATGCTTTGTATAATTAATAAAGCAAGTCAGCATTGCGACAACCACGACTGATATCGCAAAAATCACTATTTGAACAGTACGAATCGGAATGGGATTCCCTGGAGTTCCAAAGTTAATAGATGATGGCAAACTACCGTAAGTATTGGCAGGAAATGTGTAACTTTCTGCTCCTACGAGATACTGGAGCAAGTTAACAATCACGACTCCTACACCCAAACTAGAGACAACGGTTAACAATGAATCAGAACCGCGCTGTCGTAAAGGTAGAAAGGCAATGCGTTCAATAAAAACCCCAACTAACCCTGCTATGGTACTTCCCAAAATCAAGGCAACAGCAAATGGTAATTGTATAGGTAGCGATGCATTAGCTAGCACACCATTAAATCCAAAAGCACCACCCATGAGTGTGTATGTAAAATATGCACCCAGAGTAAAAACCGCACCATGAGCCAAATTAATGATGCCCAAAATAGAGTAAACAAGGGTATATCCCAAGGCAAAGATAGCATAGACACTGCCAATAGATAACCCATTCAAAAAGTGTTGCAAAATTATAGATATATTCATGTTGCAACTATTTTAATATTGTAAAATTAGTTTTCTTAGTGTTTGGATCTACCTGAATTTTTGACACATAAAATTCTTTTTGAATAACATCGCCTACAGCTGTAAAAGCAATCTCACCCAAAGGAGTTTCATACTTTCCTCCTAAAAGCTGCTTGTTCAATTCTGTACGTAACTGATTAAGAGGCATTGTACTAATTTTGGACTTTTTATCCAAAGCTTTCAATGCTTCTACATACACTTGTACAGCAGCAAAAGCTTGACCACTAAACTGAGGTGGTTCTTCGTTAAATTGTTTTACATATGCAGCGCGAAAGTCCTTGTTAACTTCTCCTGGTTGCTGTGGACTGTAAGCTTGAGCAATAATCACTCCATCGCACGCTTGCTGACAAACTGCGAAAACTTTTGCTGTGTTCAAACCATTTCCCGCAACAATTAAGCTTTTGTAACCAAGTTCCCGTAGTTGTCGCACTAAGTTACCACCATCAGCAGCTAAGCCAGAAATCACGATCAAATCTGGTTTTAAATTCAGAGCATTCGTAGCTTGAGACTGAAAGTCAGTGTCACTTGTTTGGAACTTTTGTACTGTGACTATTTCCAGCCCCTGCTCTTTGATTGTCTTCTGAAAAATTTCTGTTTCCGACTTACTGTAAACATCATTTTGAGCGAAAAAAACCGCTACTTTTTTAATGTTAGGATTTTGCTTGAGTGCAGCTTTCACTGAAAGAGGTGCAACGGTAGAAATGGGTGCAGAAACACGCGCAACGTAATCTCCAATCTCTGGAACTCCTTTAGCGGTATTAGATGCGCCAATCACAGGAACTTTTGCTCTTTCGGCAATGGGATCCGCACTAAAAGCTTGCTGTGATAAAGTTGGACCAACAATACCAACAACTTTATCTTTATTAATTAAACTTTGAAAAGCGTTAATTGCTCCGGCTTCATCACCACCCGCGTCTTGAAGCACTAATTTAATCGGAGTGCCATTCACACCACCTTTATCATTAAAATACTTTTCAGCAATCTTTGCCCCGGCGACTCCTTCTTGACCGAGTAACGCCACGTTGCTGGTTTGTGCGAAAGCAATACCCACGGGAATAGAACCAGATGTAGTTGTTGCGGCGGCGTCAGTCGCAGAATTTGGGGTGGAATTCGTTCCAGTATTTGAACTACTGTTAGTGCCACCGCCGCAGGCTGTTAGCAGGATAGCACAAGTAGCAAATATTGCAGTTGTAATAGTCGTAGGTTGTTTCATGGTCAAGGAATGCTAAATTTAGTATTAGTCTTGACAAAAAGTAGACTGTTTATAGTTCAAGACTGTTTCTGTAGAATCACCATACTCATTAAGAGTATTTTGGCAAGAATTGTATTAAATCATTTTTATCTCCGGACTGCAAAGTTAAATCCTCCAAATCGTTTTCAGAGAACTTCTTGGTTAAAAAAATTTACAGATACTATGCCATTTTTAGACTTTCATCTCAAGTTAATAAAAATGGGCAAAAATTTAATTTATACAAGAGGTTTAGTTTTCTAAAAAACTAAACCTCTTGTATATAGCGACAAATCTTGTGGGGTAAGCTTCTAACCTTGCACGATATAGGATAGGCGCTAATCCCATCCCACAAGATTGGAGAACCGTAACAGTCATCGGGTAACGAATGCAATTTTATACTAGTTTGTAGGTGTCTGCCCCATTCTTGCCGCGATGCGAGACTTAAACGCTTCGATCATCTCGGGTGTAGCCTCAGTAGTTTGCCACGCCGGACGTGCCATCAAGCGACCGCACCAAGCACTTAATTTTGGATAATCACTCAAGGACACACCCCCTCTCGGCAACCAGGGTACTACAGTTCCAGCCACAACCTCGGCTAAAGTTAGGTTTTGACTGCCAAAGTAAGGGCGTTCATCTAATAGATTCTCAAAAAACTTCAGTACCGTTGAGACTTTCTGCTTTGCCTTTTCGATTTTTTCAGGATTTCCTTCTCCTAAGCCTAATATCACCGGAAACAGTGGAGATATAGCAGGGAACAACTCATTCGCGGTAACGAGTTGTACCATTCGGGCGATCGCCAAATCCTTCGCATCAGTTGGCAACATCGCAGGCTTGGGGTACTTTGCCTCTAAATAATCTAAAATTGCCAGAGATTCCACTATATTAAAGCCGTCGTCTACTAAAACTGGAATATGGTGGAAGGGATTAAGCGCCAGAAATTCTGGTTGAAACTGTTCGCCATTCAGTTTCACCTCCACCAACTCAAACTCAAGTTCTTTCTCCAACAGAGTAATCCAGACACGGCGCGAATTTGGAGAAATGGGATCGTGATACAGCCTCAACATAGGAAAAACTTACAGTTTTATAAATAAAGTGGGCATTGTTACCCTATACCCTACACTCAATGAAATGACTCTAACAATAAACAAACAAAACTTGGGATATAATTCAAAGCTATTTGTGTTACTGTGAACAACTTAAAATTGCCTTCTTTGCCGGATATGGCAAATATTTGGCAGGAAACTCTCCAATGGACTCCTACTGTCCAACAGCAAGTGCAATTCCAACAACTTTACGAATTCATATTACAGGGTAACAACCAATTCAACCTGACTCGCATTACCGACGCCCAAGAATTTTGGGAAAAGCATCTTTGGGATTCTCTGCGAGGAATAGCGCCCATTCTCAAAGATGGAGGAGTTGGCGGAGTAGAGGGAGAAAACACCTCCCTATCTTCCCCCACTTCCTCTACTCCCCTATCTGTTATTGACATCGGTACGGGTGCGGGTTTTCCGGGATTTCCAGTTGCTATGGCTGTAGCTAATAGTACTGTAATTTTACTTGATTCTACTCGAAAAAAGATTGTGTTTCTTGAAGAAACAAGGGCTGCGCTTGATTTGACCAACGTTATAACTTTGACTGGTAGAGCTGAAGAAGTCGGTCAACAAGCCCAGCACCGACAAAATTATGATGTCGCCCTAGTTCGCGCTGTAGGGACAGCTTCTGTGTGTGCTGAATATGCCCTGCCATTACTTAAGCAGGGTGGTTTAGCTGTTATCTACCGAGGAAATTGGACAGAACAAGAAACGAAAGCTTTAGAAAATGCTGTTGACCAATTGGGGGGTGTTATTGAATTAGTTGACAAATTTACAACTCCCTTAAGTGAAAGCATTCGTCACTGTCTTTACTTACGGAAGGTAGCAACTACACCAGTTCATTTTCCCCGTCCTGCTGGTGTTCCTACTCAAAAACCACTATAGGAGGAGATGGGACGATTGCAACAGTGAGGCAGTCAGAGAAGGCGAGAGTTAATCCGTGTAGAGACGTTGCATGCAACGTCTCTACATCAATGGGAATTTTGAAATTTCTTGATTTGGCAACGCCGAAAAATTTCCCTCTCTCCTATTGTCCCCTTGTCACGCCCCTTTACCTCCCTCTACTAACCGTTTATTGATCTCATCCCAGTTCAGGACGTTCCACCAAGCAGTCAAGTAATCAGCGCGGCTGTTCTTGTACTTGAGGTAATATGCGTGTTCCCACACGTCATTACCCATAATTGGATAGCTACCTTTACTTAAAGGACTGTCCTGATTGGCTGTGGTTGTGACTGCAAGCTTTCCATCTTTGGTGCGGACTAGCCAAACCCATCCACTTCCAAAACGACCTGTACCAGCTTCGTTAAACTGATTTTTGAAGGCTGCAAAATTGCCGAAGTTTTGTTTGATCGCGTCTGCAATCGATCCTCTAGGTTCTCCACCACCGTTTTGCTTCATGATTCTCCAAAACATTGAGTGGTTCACATGACCACCACCATTATTGCGTACCGTTTTACGAATATCTTCTGGCACACTGTTAAGGTTACGCAACATCTGTTCAACAGTTTGATTCTTGAGTTCTGGATGTTTGTCTAATGCTGCGTTTAAGTTTTTTACGTAAGTCGCATGGTGTTTATCATGATGAAATCGCATTGTTTCGGCGTCTATGTGTGGTTCAAGCGCCTCGTAGGCATAGGGTAACGGTGGTAATTGGATAGCCCCTGTGTTGCTTGGACTTGGATTGTTTGTATTTGGACTTATTTTGTTTTGGCTTTGCAGATTCTGTGCCGAAGCACAAGAATCTAAAGCAAATGCACCCGCACTAGCCCCGAGTAAAACTAAGAAATGACGACGAGCAATAGGCATAATAGTGACTGTGGTAGAAAATGTTATCTTTAGTTGTTGTTTTTTGAAAATTGAGACTAAAAACTATATCGATTTTCAATTCTAACCATAAGTAGACCCAAACACGTATCAATTGTTAATACTGATTTTTCATAGTTTTAAAAAATGCTTTTAACATTATAAATACTGGTGCTTGTGTCCAAAAGTACTTTTTGTCTGTTTAACTTTGCGATAACCGCTGCACTGCTTCACCTGCCAACATCTGATGTGCTTGTGCAAGAAGGCGAGGAATTTTGTCAGCATGAGGACTACGGCTAAGACATTGTCGCAAATCTAGCTTATGTATTTC
This sequence comes from Brasilonema angustatum, assembly GCF_059505445.1. NCBI lineage: Bacteria > Bacillati > Cyanobacteriota > Cyanophyceae > Nostocales > Scytonemataceae > Brasilonema > Brasilonema angustatum. Next base: position 122,929 of record NZ_JCACKO010000143.1, read on the forward strand.
CTCTGCTTTGTTACCAGGAAACCAATGACTCGCATTGCCAAGCAGGTTGTAACGCATTTTGGCATACTCCAGTAAGTCGTAGGCGATCGCCAAATTTCTTAACCATAAAATCACTGGAATATTCATCTGATCTGGTGTTTCCTCAAAAGTGGGTAAATTGACGTGCCAAGTTTTCACCCACTCTTCACCCAAGGTAGCAATAGCTTCTTCCTCTAGACGTGCCAAAATTGGTGACAAAATTTCAGATGCATTCTCCAGCAAATCTAAAGTTTTCAGATGTTCATCAAAATCTTGTGGTTTTGCAGCCCCCAGACTCAAAGTATGTACCTGAGGGTGACTTAGACAAAACAAATCATTAAAAACCATCGGACTCAAAGGAGTGCAAAGATTAATTAATTTTTGTGGTGGTTTATATAACATCCCTCCTTTATCAGATGGGCTAATAATAAATACACCCATATCGTGGCTATTTGCTGCTTCAATAGCAGCCCAATTCAGTTGATTGATGTAATACCAATGCAAGTTGACATAATCAAATTGATTAGTCTGAATGGTTTGAATAATAGTATCTGTTGAACCATGTGTGGAAAAGCCGATAAACCTAACTTTTCCTTGTGCTTGAAGTTTTTTTGCAACATCCAAACAGCCACCAGGACGAATGCTATTGTTAAATGACTCAGGATGATTGATACCATGTATTCCTAGCAAGTCAACATAATCTAACCGAAGATTTCGTAGTGAAGTTTCAAAGTTACGCTGAAATTCTTTCGGATCTGCTGCAGGATTAACTTTTGTTTGAACAATTAACTGCTCACGAGGAAACGTTGGTAAAATTTTCCCTAACTGCATTTCCGAACTACCATAACCACGGGCAGTTTCAATGTGATTAATTCCTAATTCCATTCCCCGTCGAATCGTTGCTTCTAGATTTTTCTGGTTATCACGGGGTATTTGCGACTGCGAAACATCCTGCCATTTATACTGGTATCTCATACCACCGCAGGAAAAAACAGGCATTTTTAATTCTGTGCGTCCAAATCGTCTGTATAACATCAGTGGATTCATGAGCGAAATCAAAAAACAATTACAGCTACGGTGATCAAATATGAGAGAACGAGAGGAAAACCTGAAGGCGATATTCAGGTTTATTAAACCTACTTTAACCCAAGCCCACGGTTTGGGTTACAACGGTTATGCTGGTTAAAGTGGCGGCAAACACAACACTCGTTTGAGTGTTAGGTTTCTTCCGCACGCAATTTCTCACGGGTTGTACTCTCCCTAAAATGTGAGGATATAACACCAGACGATCAGCGCACAAAAGAGATTAAAAGAAGGTGTTGAAGTGGAGATACTTTTGGTTATTGCCATTGGTTTCTTACCGTCCCTATTATCCCTGTGGTTGATGCGTAAAACCCACGGTAGAACACGTTCACGGTTTAGACGAGCCGCTGCTACAATTTATCCTGTAGGGCGAGTGCAACAAAGCAGAATCAGCGATGATAGCCATTGCACAGAACGTAGCGCCCTCACAAGCGATCGCTATTATCTCGAAGGAGTCGGTTACCTTGTTGGCGATATCAGCTGCCGATTTAATGCTCGTTCTGGTTACCTGCGCTGTGCTGTCAACCCCAGTGGACCATGTGAAGGTTGTCGCTTATATCAAGCAAGGGAAACCGTTTCTAGAGAAAAAAGCTCATCTGACTTCTAGCTTGATGTAGTAAGTGGTGAAGCATCAAAGACGGGTTTTCCCCGCCCTGATAGACTTCACCCTTGCATCAGTGCATTCAACAATTTATCAGCACCAAATCGTATTGAATCTGTACAGGGTATTCCAGTTTCTATTTCAGTCTGAGCGATAGCATCCAATGCTTGTGATTCATCTAAATCTTTTGTATTCAAAGATATGCCAACAACAGGTACAGATGCAAATGCACCACCTGCACGGGCAACAGTTTCATAAAGTTTTACTACTTCTGATAAAGGCGGAATCGGTACACCATTAATCACCTCAGTTTGTCCGGCACGATGAACGAGTATCATCTGTGTTGGTTGCGATCCTCTGATTAAGGGTAGCGTTGCAGTCGAACCGGGGTGCAGTAGGGAACCTTGTCCTTCAATATGCAAAATGTCGTAGTTTTTACCATATCGCATGACCACCTGTTCCACAGCACCAGCGGCAAAGTCTACCCTGACTGCATCCAATGGCACACCATCCCCTTCTAACATCAAACCAGTTTGACCTGTGGCAATAAATTTAGAACGCAAACCCCGCCGGCGTGATGCCCAATGTAACTCTAGGCTAGTTGACATTTTACCGACTGCCATATCAGTACCCACAGTTAAAACTCGCTGACATGCAAGATTACGTGCCAAAGCGCTAGCAACATCTAAGTTAGATGGTTCTTTACGTACATCCCAAATCACTTGCCCTGGCTTGAGTAATGCTTTTAAGTCTGGCATACTTGCCAATGGCGTGTGCAAACCGTTGACTATTGACATTCCCGCTGATAAAGCGTTCTTAAGTTCATGCCAATAATCATCTGGCAAAACACCTCCTTTAGGGGCAATACCAATAACCAAAACCTGAGGTTGATATTCCAGCGCTGCTGCAACTGATGCCACAATTGGCACATCACGCTTGATACCCGTTAACTCAGTTAAAGATTTGCCTGCATATTCGCGGTCAATCACTGCGACAATTGGGGCTTCACTGTAGCGTAAAATTGACAGCCCAGTTTTGCCATGACGTCCCAGAAGTTCCTGATGTAGTAGGACAGCTACTCGTTGATTAAGCGCCAGACGCACTATACTGTACCCCCAACCCTGGTAAATCGTTTGGTAAAATTCTCCCCTCCTGCACGTATCCACCTGTAAAAGGGTCATCTGTTAAATTTAAGTGACTATCCAAGTCGAGATAGTCAGCTAATGGGGCAAGTTGTGCTGCTGCTGTATTCGCTAGCGTACTGTCAGAATAGCAACCGAACATCACTTGCAACCCATATGCCCGTGCTGTATGTACCATTCGCATTGCCTCAGTTAAACCCCCTGATTTCATAAGTTTGATATTAATCCCATCTACATAGCTTGCCAATTTGGGAATATTGGAGCTGTTGAAGCAACTTTCATCAACAAAAATAGGTAAAGGAATTAGCCTTTTTAGTTCGGCTAAATGTTCTTCCTGCCCTTTTGGCAGTGGCTGTTCTACATACTTTACACCGATATCGGCAAGCCAATTGCACATAGATACAGCATCTTCCAAACTCCAACCCCCGTTTGCATCAACGTACAAGTCTCTAGCTGCTGCTTCTTCTCGCACTGCTATTAACATTTTTCGGTCTGCGTCAATACCATCCGGATTACCTAACTTTACCTTGAAAACACGGACATTCGTGAACGCGAGCCAATCTCGCGCCCTCGCCCTTGCCCCTTCTGGCGAATTGATACCAATTGTGACTGAAGTCGGCACTATGGCATCGCGATTGAGTCCCCAAATCTGCCACAGGGGTAGCCCCACACGCTTTCCCAACCAGTCGTGCATTGCTATATCCAGCGCTGCGATCGCAGATGAGGGTAGTAAAGCTTTTCTTAATATTTGTTCGATTTCTTGTCGTTGCATTGGACTGAATGCTTGCAAAGAGGGTGCTACTTGCAGCAAAGCATCTTTTATGACCTCAGTTGATTGCGGATGAGTGCCTACACTGAACGGCGATGCTTCCCCCCAGCCTTCGATACCATCGTGCAAAATCCTTACCCATATATTCGTCGTTTGTGCCGTTGTACCACGACTAATGGTCAAAGGAAAACGCTTATTGACAGTAAATTTTTCTACTTTGATTTGCATAATTACGCGTAATATTGCGATCAAACCGCTTACTTTCAACAAATCAAAGCTTATACTACAGCGTTTGTGCCGTTGTGGCACGACTAATGTTTAACGGAAAGCACTACTCATATTCCGTTATCTGTAAAGAAATATTTCAATTATTAAAACGAACATAAAGATTTAGCTAGACTTTGATCATTCTTTAGATTCTCTTAACAAAATTTTCTCCGTACTTCTAATCAAGTCTGTTGCGGGTAGTCATACCTGCAACCTTTTTGTAAGTTAGAAGCGAGATTGATATAGCTCTAAAAGAATACTTTTTTGATTTGCTTTAATATCTCTTATTTTTCAGAAGCTCTTATGACTATCGTTCCAGGTACAGTTGTTAAACTCCCCAACGGTCGTAACGGTCTGGTTATTCCTTCACCCTGGTGGAAACCCGGTAGTGTGTTAGTGAAGTTACCACGTGGTAAAAAGCGATGGTTCAAGGTAGATGAGTGTATTCCCAACCCATAAGCTGGTGAGTCGCGATCGCTCAAACATTGAAGATAGAAGTCATAATTCGGAATTTGGAATTCAATCAGTGGGGGCTTGTATTCCCGACTACATCGGCAAGTTTTTAAGACAATCTTACTTTTGTCAATTAGTGATTATGCTTAATATTTAGGAAAAACGGAGGTATGAAGTTAACTCTTGTACTAAACTTAAATTGATTTATGGAGAAAAAATGCGGAGCAACTTTATTCAAGCCCCTGGATTCATGAGCCAGTGCGTAGGCTTCAGTTCCGCAACTTGTTACAAGAGCGTCTGGGCAGGAGTTAGCACAAGCGCGTCCTGGTCGTGCTTCAATTTTAAATGAGCGAATTTTGACGTCTCGGCTCATTTCGACTTCGCTCAATGTAAACCGCTCGACGTACTAGCTGAGCTTCGACACAACGACCGCGCTCAATGCAAGCAGGCTCAGCTTCCGCGAAGTCAACGCGAATGCGTGTTCAGAGGACATAGCTTTGAATTTTGACTTTTGAGAAGCGAGTGACAACCGTTCGCCTAGTACAGTGCGGCGTAAGTTTAGATAGGGTTATACTGCCAAACGCTTCCCCTTAAAAGTCTATATTTACACCCTAACCGAATTTACGCCTTGGAGTACTAGTTAGACTAGTTACAGTACCTTTATAGAAAAAAGTAAAGGAATCACAATGGTTACTGAAAACAGTCTGAAACAGAACACACGGGACACTATTGAGCCACTTAAAGAAGAAAATGTTGGGATATTCCAGTGGAGCAAGCAGTGGTATCCAGTAGCAGTAGTGGACTTCCTTGACGCGTCTTGCCCACATGCTATGCAGTTATTGGGTAAAGATATTGTTTTATGGCGTGATGGCTCTGGTCAATGGCGTTGCTTTGAAGATTCTTGTCCACACAGGCTTGCTCCTCTTTCTGAAGGACGTGTTGAGTCTGATGGCTCTCTTATGTGTGCATACCACGCTTGGCGCTTTGACTCCGAAGGGCGATGTATCAGCATGCCGCAATCTAAAGACAAGCAGACTGAAGCGAAGCATTGTGCAGACAGTAAGTCATGTGCAGTTGCTTATCCTACACAGGAACGTCAAGGTCTGCTGTGGGTATGGCCAGAGTCAGGTTCACAGGCTGTGGCCCAAAGTCAGTTGCAGGCACCACGGATTATCTCTGAGCTTGAGAATCATTCAGACAGAGCAGAGAAGCTTTTTTGGTATGTGCGCGACCTACCATATGGATGGGATTTTTTCATGGAGAATGTGTCAGATCCTGCTCATGTGCCGGTCAGCCACCATGGGATGTCAGGTAACAGGTACAAGGATGCCAACTATTACGACATGATTCGGGTTAAGGAGATGTCTACACAAGAAGGTTTCTCCTTTGAAGTTAAGCCGCCGGTTCTCCCAAATGCCAAGCAAACTATCAACGACTTTCAACCCCCCTGTTACATGAGAATTGCTTCCACATACGAGGGTGGGACTCAAATGATCCTTGCTTTGTATGCAATCCCTACTCGTCCTGGGTGGTGTCGTCACATTGGATGTCAGGTGTTAGTGAAGAATGAGGAAGGGAAGCGCCCGCCAGGTATAGCATTCTTTGCTCTACCTATGCCTGTTTGGTTGGGTCACGTCTTGGCACCCCTGTTCCTGCATCAAGACCAGGCGCTTCTTCACTACCAGCAGAAGAACTTGGCTAAACGGGGAAAAGACAAATGGCTGAATGCTGTTTATACACCCAATCCCCAAGATAAGATGGTCATTGCGTTTCGTAAATGGCTGGAGGAGAGAGCCGGAGGTGATATACCTTGGGTATCAGAATGTAACCACGAGATTCCCCACCAAGAGCGAGACACGCAAAAGCTTTTTGACGTGTGGACGACTCATACACAACAGTGTATGGTTTGCCAAAAAGCTCTGAACAACATCAATCGCATTACTAAGCTGGCTTATTTGGCTTCTGTTGTTTGTCTGTGTTTGGGCGTGCTTGTGGACGCACGTGCTATTGCAATCAAAGCAGATCTTACAGCTTCTGAGCAAATGACCACAACATTTTCAACTTTTACCCCATCTGCCGGATTCTGGTGGGCAATAGGGAGCGCAATATTATTTGCTCTGGTGGGCTATGTGCTTAAGAAGTTCAGCAGACTATTCTATGTTTATGAGTTTAAACACGCTCACAACGACTAAGGAACGTGGAGCAAAAAAAATGCAAAACTTTAATTTTGTAGAGTGTGTTACTAACGCACCAAAACCCTGTAAACAGTTTCGTACTCTCAGCTTGCACACTCTACATAATTTATAGCGGTTTGCGATTCAATCAGGTACATCGGGTAGGGCGAAGGGTCGTTCGCCTTTACGCTGCGGATATACTTCATTCAGTACGATGGGCGCAATGCCTTGCGCCCCGTATGGTCTATTTACCAGAAAACTACTCTAACTACACTCAATTCAGAGTTTATCCGAGCGTAACTTGGAAGTTTTTTTCAATGATAATTCTTTATCACTTGTTCTATAAAATTTTGCCAAATCTCATTGGGAACCCAAATTTTATGTAACTCTTTCTTTGCATCTTCCTCACTCATATATTCATGTAGACGACAATAAAGATAGATAAATGCTGAAACTCTCTTATTGGCAATACAATGAACAAACACTTTTTTATCGGTGTTTGCTTCCATGACGCTAAAAAAATCGTTCACGTTTTCAATAGTGGGTTTTTCCCAAACAACAGGAATGTGAACATACTGCATACCTTGAGATTCAACAATTTGTTTTTCCTCAGGTAAAGCGTTGGTAGATTCTGGTAGTGCCAAATTCACAACGATTTGATATCCTGCTTGTTGAATTGCTGAAAATTCTTTTGTTGTTGGTTGTCCTGAAGTGGCAATCAAATCTGAAATTTTTATATAATTGTAAATGTCTTCAATCTTATTATCCATAATATTTACAGGTAAAATATCGCTTACAGATAGTTTTCAACCAGAGAGATTCAGGACTTACGCATTTCAACGTAATTCCGTCATTGCGAGCGACAGCGAAGCAATCTCCTCAAGGTCAAGATTGCTTCACTCCACCCTTCGGGTTCGCCAGTCGCCTAGGTCGGGAAACCCTGCTGCAGCGCTGGTCTCGCTACGTTCCGTTCGCAATGACATTCTCCCTTGTTGCGTAAGTCCTGAGATTTTCTGATGAGCAACTTTTGGAAAAACTAAAACAGATCACTGAGGGACTTTTGTGCTCTGTAGCAATCCTATTTGATTTGTGTGAAAGTGCCTGTGCGTAGCGAATAAATTGGGCATCCTCAGATTCCCGACAACTTTTAAAGGAGTCGGGAATCTTGTTGTTCACGAATGATTTACGACTGCTATAGCGTTTTTTAAGCAACTGAGGTACACCCAAATCTTTTTTAGTAGAGTTAGTAGCCTTGAAAACGTACCTCACCAGGTCGGGAACCGTTATAATCGTTATCAAGCATGAAGATTGGCTTGTTCTTGCAACCACGGATCAACAGGTTGTCCATCTTTGCGACGTAATTCAACTTCAACAACCATAACTGATTTGGAACCAGGAGGTGCTGGTTTTTGATGGAAAAGAATATCGTAATCTGCGGGATTATGATTGCGTTCTTTTAACCAATCATGCACTTTTGTTGTGGCGAAAAACGATTGCCCGTTCTCAAACATCCGGGTAAGTTCCATCTGTAGAGTGTAGGGATTGAGTCTGCCCATTGTTGACTACCTTTGTAAGTAATTTAAAGTATAATTTATTATCCGATACTTGCTGGCGCTAGCACCCGGATTTACCTGGGTTAAATTTCAGCCGCAGCTCGCTCTATCAATCGACGTGCTAAAGTTTGTGTACCTGTATGTTCGTAGTAATTCGTTGACATATCCAGCAACGCAGCAACGAAGTCTAGCTTATCATCAGCAACATCGACAAAACTTTGCAAGTGGTTGGCGACCTTTTGTGGTGTCAAATGCTTTGAAGTAATTAGAGTAGTCATCCAACCACTCACTGAATTGAAGCTTTCGCCAATAAAGTTGAGTTTGCTACTGGAATTGTTACCTGGAATTTCTGTTCTGATATTTTGAAAGGTTGAGTTTTGCTCTAACTCCTGAGGACTTGTGTGATTAATTCTAGATAGTGCGGTACTGATGAAGTTTGGACCTAGAGGTATCAAACCATCAAAGCAAACTAATGCAGCCATGCGGATGAAGGATTCATCGCTGTATTCACCCAAAGACCTGACAAAATCCCCAATACTGTTTCCGGGAATACCGTTAATTTGGCAGAAAGCTACTAATTCAACAACTAGTTTTAAGCACAAGTCTATGGTTTGTGCTTTATCAGCTTTGGGAGTAAGTCGGTTTAAAAAACCCAAAAGGGGAACTTTCTCACCCACTTTGTTTGCGAATGCGGCTGCACCAAGTGCTTTATCTGTGCGTTCAACGGTCTGATAAAGCCACATTGCTCTTTGGTATCCCTGAGAGCGATCGTTGTAGAGATAAACTGCTCGTTCGCCAATTTGTTGAATCAGCCTTTCGTCGGTTTCGCCAGTGACAGTTTTGATCGTGTTGACAAACCCAACTACATTTCGCCACTCACCAGGAGCAATAAAATCGAGCGCGCGCAATGCAGAAACGGTCAAATTGCTGGTAGGTAGTTCATCAACTAACTTAGAAATTGATTTGCTCATAAATACACCTCAATTGTTTTCTGGTTACCGATAGGCGTGCGGCGCGTCTGTTGCTACGAGTGCGATCATCTTCGCCAGACACTCCATGCTGGAAGCACCTCGGAGTGACCTTAAAGCTGCGGAGCGCATTCACACCTGTTAGATCTTAACTTCTCTTCTACTGTGTAAGAGTTCGGAAAACCTCATAACCTGTAGTTGATAAGTCGCACTCAAAGTTAAGCTGTAGCTAAGGAAAAACGCAAAAGCTTTCTGAGTACGGTAAACTGTAATGCGAAATTTCTTAGGTAATCGTTAAAATCAAAATAAGAAAACGATATTGAGGAGCCACCAACGATGCGAGTTACATACGATTCTGATAAGCGCAAATTGTTATCATCTCTGTGTCATGGGGCGATTTTTTTTAGTACAACATTATTTTCGATTGGTGTTCCAATTATAATTAACTTAATCTCTGACGATCCTGTTGTTAAAAGCAACGCTAAAGAATCTATTAATTTTCACTTTAATGTTTGGTTTTGGGCAATATTAATTGGAGTTCCAATTGGGATTATATCTTTTCTCACCCTTGGTCTTGGCGGAATTTTGTTCTTCCCCGTTGTTGCTTTCGGCTTTTTACTGCACTGGGGACTGACAATTTGGGCGCTGTTGCACTGTTTCAGCAACCCTGATCAACCGTTCCGTTACCCATTTATTTTTCGAGTTTTCTAATTATATTAACTTAAGATAAAGTTTTTTTGGAAAAGGGATTTTGACAAGAATCCCTTTTTTATTTTTTGGATGCGATACGCCAAAGGCGTCTCTTGCTTCGCGCAATCGCACCTTGCAGTTAGGGCTATTTCATTCTATGCAACACTATTTATTTAGTATATGGTACTGAAATGCTACGCCGAAAAAGTATCATTTATTAAACAATTGCTATAATTATATAGCTTTAAGTTATTGATGATACAAAAAAAGAATTATGAAGTGAAGTTAAACTTGTAACATTCATTACTAATTCGCATTATACGACTGATTTTTGTTTTAACAGTGCATAAGTAAATTGAAATTACACCTATTAAGAATACAGCAAGGCTTGCTATAAATCTAAACTTTAAAAATTTCCTCCTCTTGATAAGCTTAGAGATACTGAGCCTTTATGAAGTTTCACAAATGAGATAAATTTGAGAGTTAAATGACATGAAAACAGAAACTGTTGGTATCGTATCTATTGGCTACTATGTTCCCTCAGGCATTTTAACCAGTGAGGAAATGGCGAAGCTAGCTCATCTGCCTGTGTCTGTTTTCAGTGAGAAAATTGGCATTAACAAGAAACCTATTGCCAATAAAGATGAGCATCCAAGTGATATGGGAATTAAGGCAGCTTTAGAAGCGATCAATAAGGCAGGAATTACACCAAGCGAAATTGATCTGATTGCTTATTGTGGAGCTGGAGACTACGACTACAGATTTTGGTCACCCGCTGCCAAAATTCAAAATGAAATTCGAGCAGAAAACGCCTTTGCCTTTGAAGTCAAAAATTTTTGTAATGGCGGCAATCTAGCAATACATATCTGTCGGAATATGTTACTAGCAGATTGTGATTTGCATTATGCATTAGTTATCTGTAGCGATAAACTATCCATGCTACTTGATTATTCGGATCAAGACTGCCTATCAACATTTACTATGGCTGATGGCGCAGCAGCAGCAATTTTGAATAAAGGAGAACCAAGCAATCAAATCCTCTCTTATCATGCCATCACTAATGGAAAATTAGCTGATTCTATAAAAGTGCCTATAGCAGGAACGAAGTTTCCCGTTTCTGGTCAACCAATTGACAGCAAACTGAGTTATTTAAAAGTGGCAAATCCTAAAGAACTGGAAAAAACATTATCAGACCTTTATTTAGATAACTATTGCAAGGTCATTCAAAAGTCACTACAGAAAAGTGGTTATAAGATCAATGAAGTTGATTTCCTATTTACTAATCAAGTCAAAAAGAGTTTATCTCAAGGAATTCTAAACTCTCTAGGTTTAACAGATGAGCAAACATTAATTTCTTTGCCTGAATATGGTCACTTGGGTGCAGTAGATACTATGTTTTGCTTAGCAAAAACTTTAGAAGACAAGAAAATAAAACCTGGAAATATAGTGGTTTTAGCCAGTAGTGCTGCTGGTTTTTCCTGGGCAGCACTCACTGTCAAATATTAGACTCTTTATTCACAAATAGTAACGAATAGTATATAAAATTGCTTACTCTGTGGTGCAATCCTAAAAAAAAGGATGGACTACGGCTTCGCCTAACCCACCCTACAAAATAATTTGTTTACTATTTCAAGACAGACATCTTAGGGAATCTACATATTTCTTAACCCAAAGCCGATCGCAACTCATTTTGCGCTTGTTCCAACGCCTCTGGTAATTTACTCGCATCGCGTCCGCCTGCTTGGGCAAGATTCGGACGTCCGCCACCGCCACCGCCGCAAATTTTGGCGATCGCACCCACAAATTTCCCTGCTTGCAACCCTTTCTTATTCACTTCTGAACTGAAAGCTGCAACTAAACTCACTTTCCCTTCTTCTGGAACAGAACCCAACACCACTGCACCATTACCAAGTTTTTGCAGCAAGCGTTCGGCTGCAGTTTTTAAGGACTCTGGATCAACGCCTTCCATTTTGGCGACGAGAATTTTATAATCGCCGATGGACTCGACTGTTTGCAGCAAACTATCTGATTTGGCGATCGCCAGTTGTGATTTAAGCGTTTCTAATTCCTTCTGGCTGGTTCTGAGTTCGTTTTGCAGAGTTGTAATTCTGTCGGGGAGTTCTTCGGGTTTTACCTTGAAGCGATCGCTCAAATCTTTCACGACCTTATCCCGTACATTCAAGTAATCTAGGATTGCAGGACCGGAAACGGCTTCAATTCGCCGCACTCCTGACGCCACGCCAGCTTCAGAGATAATTTTGAAAACGCCTATCTCCGCAGTGTTACTGACGTGAGTCCCTCCGCACAATTCCATTGATACACCTTGAAAATCAATGACGCGTACTTCTTCGCCGTATTTTTCCCCGAACATAGCGACAGCACCTCTGGCTTTTGCTTCGGCTAAAGGCAAAATTTCCACTTTGGCAGAATGTGCCTCAGCTATCCAAGAGTTCACCAGTTCCTCAACTTGGTGTATTTCATCTGGTGTTAAAGCACGGGGACAGTTGAAGTCAAACCGCAACCTGTCAAATGACACCAGCGAACCTGCTTGCGATATCGAGTCATCAACAATTTTCTTCAACGCTGCTTGCAAGAGGTGAGTTGCGGTGTGGTTAGCTTGGAGGCGACGACGACAAGCTTGGTCAATTTGGGCGCTCACAGCATCTCCTACTCGGATTATACCGCGTTCGATGCGTCCGAAGTGCACAAAGAAATCAGATTCTTTTTTCACATCGTGAATTGTCACGAGGACACCATCACCGGAGAGATAACCGCGATCGCCAATTTGTCCTCCCGACTCTGCATAAAATGGAGTTTGGTCGAGGACAATTTGCACGTCTGTTCCTGCTTCTGCTTCTTCTTGGGAGACGCCACCAATCAACAACACTTCGACTTTGGATGTCGCCACAGGTTGCGTGTATCCGATAAATTCTGTCGCTTGGATATCCTCTGCTAGCTTGTCCAGAGAACCTTGTACTGTTAAGTCGATTGTTTTGTGTGCTTCCTTCGCGCGTTCTACTTGCTTTTGCATTTCCGCATCAAAACCCGCCTCATCAACCGTGAGGTTATTTTCAGCAGCAATTTCTTGAGTCAGTTCTAGAGGGAAACCGTAAGTATCGTACAAGGTGAAAGCACTTTCACCAGTAATTTGGGTTGCGCCTTTGCTTTGCACCTGCTGGATAATTTCCGCCAGCAGTTCTTCACCGCGTTCCAAAGTTTTCAGGAAGCGGGATTCCTCTCGTTGCAGTTCTGCTTTTATGGCGTTTTCTCTTTGGCGCACATTGGGGTAAGCTGATTCCGAGAGGGCGATCGCAGTCTCAGCAACTTGAGTAGTAAACTCTCCCTGAATTCCAATCAATCTTCCATGACGGACAACCCGACGAATCAGGCGGCGCAGAATATAACCTCGTCCTACGTTAGAAGCGCGGATTTCATCGGCGATCATGTGAACAATTGCCCGAATATGATCTCCAATCACTTTTAACGAGACTTTGGTTTTCTCATCAGCTTTGGTGTAATCTATCCCAGCGATTTCTGCTGCTGTTTTGATAATCGGGAAGATTAAATCAGTTTCGTAGTTGTTGGGAACTCTTTGGAGGATTTGCGCCATCCTCTCCAAACCCATCCCAGTGTCGATGTTCTTGCTCGCCAGTGGTGTTAAGTTTCCTTCAGCATCCCGGTTATATTGCATGAAGACGAGGTTATAAAACTCGATAAATCGAGTATCGTCTTCTAAATCTATGTTGTCATCACCGCGTTCTGGGTGGAAATCATAGTATATTTCTGAACATGGACCACAAGGACCAGTAGCACCAGATACCCAAAAGTTATCATCAGCCCCCATGCGCTTGATTCGTGCTTCCGGAACACCAATTTTATCGCGCCAGATTCCAAAAGCTTCGTCATCTTCCTCAAAGACACTGACAACGAGTTGTTCTGGTGGTAAACCAAAGACTTTTGTGGAAATTTCCCAACCCCAAGCTATGGCTTGTTCTTTGAAATAATCCCCAAAACTGAAGTTTCCCAACATCTCAAAGAATGTGTGATGCCGTTTCGTCCGTCCAACATTTTCGATATCATTGGTGCGGATGCATTTTTGGGAAGTGGTAGCACGTTTGAATTCGCTTGTCCGCTGTCCGAGGAAGATGGGTTTAAATGGTAGCATCCCCGCGATCGTCAGCAGTACGGTTGGATCTTCTGGTACGAGGGAAGCACTTGGGAGAATTTGGTGTCCCCGTTGAGCATAGAAGTCAAGGAATTTTTGGCGAATATCGTTTCCGCTGAGGTATTGGGGATAATCAGACATGGGTATTTACAAAAATAGTATCAACGAATAAAGTTTCTGAGTTCCGAGTCCTGAAAAATAAATTATAAGTTCGTAAGAAAATCTTGAGTCATTTTCTCCTTATTGTCTTGATTTCAGTCAGCACTCATTAAGTACGTTTATATATTCTTGCATTTTGTTTCAGTTTGCGACCACTAACCTTTGACAAGAGGGTAGGTTAGGGGTGTAAGGGTGTAGGGGTGTAGGGGGAAATCCATCATTTGCGCTGGTTCACCAAATCAAGCAGGATTTTTCGTCTTATACTAAATCCGCTTTTATAATCCTCTTTTTACCCTGGCGACTGGAAGTCGCGGCTACACAAGCAAAGTCCCTTCGGGGAGAACCTTCGGTTCCGCTTCGCTAACGCCAGTCGCCTGGCTGTCGGGAAACCCTCCCGCAGCGCTGGACTCACCGCCTACGCGGACTAAATAATAAACAGGGTAATTAGATCCGGATTTCGTCTTACGCCCTTCCCACTGTAAAACTACTTATCAAGCGAAGCGTATTTTCTCTGCGTTCTCTGCTTCCTCTGCGGTTTTAAAATCGGTATTCTTGTGGCGGTAAAGGAGTCATCGAAAACTATTTCTAATAAATCGATTGATTCGCGACACTATGCCTGCGGGACGGCTGCGCCTATCACAATTGAACGCGAGAGCGCATAACGACTACAATAACAAAGTTCAGAGCCTGGGAATGAGTAAAAAGGTAAATCACGTATAAATAAAAATCACAATAATCACACATGACAGTTTATCAAGTTCGACTCGTTAATTCCGAAATCGGATTGGATCGCACCATTGAAGTCCCAGATGATCAATATATTCTTGATATCGCTCAAGAAGCTGGTATCCGTCTTCCTTCAGGATGCAATCAAGGGGAATGTTCCGCCTGTGTTGCCAAAATCATCAGTGGGGAAGTTGATCAAAGTGAGCAAAAATTTCTACGTCCGCATGAAGTGGAAGCTGGTTACACAATCACCTGTGTCGCTTATCCTTTATCGGATTGCACTTTAGAAACTCATCAAGAACAAGTTTTGTATAAATCATCGCTTTATTTGAAGTCAAATGCAGCACCATCAGAATAGTTATAAAGGACATTTATCAAAGTTAGTGTAGGGTACGTTAACCAACAGTAATGCACCTTACAAATTTAATATTTTCTTTATAATTAGCTAACAAGAAAGTCTTTATTTTATTAATAACACTTAACTCTCAATTATTTTCAAAACTAGCCAAATGGCGTAATAGGATATCTACCTTACTAGAGAGGTTGACACGCATCTGATCATTTCAAGATAGAAGAAGGATGCTAAAAACATCTTCTCTAGTTAGTTTTTAGGAAAAAATTTATGCCGCCAACATTACTGCCAACATTTTTAACGACTCTAATAACAGCTTTGAGCTTGCTAATTGTTGATTTAGTTGTTCCTGGTGTCAATATTAGTAACTTTGTATCGGCTTTGGTTGCTGGTTTGCTTATAGGCTTTGTGAATGGTTCAGTTAAGCCAGTTCTATCAGCTCTTTCTTTGCCACTTAACTTAGTAAGCTTGGGAGCATTTTCACTCGTTGTTAACGGTATTTGTTTCTCAATAGCCGCCTTTTTAGCTCCTGGGTTCCAAGTTCACGGATTAATAGCTTTTATTCTTGGTCCAGTTGTTCTTTCTTTTGCTAGTACTTTAATTAACAACTACTTTACTGAAAGAAGAATTTTAACTGGTAGTGAAGATGCCGTCAAGGACAAAGCGCAACTACCTTCGAGTTAAATGTTAGCAATGAGTTGTAGAGACGACACCTTCTGATCTCTACTTGATGCCGAATTGAAATAATTCCTCTGGAGGAGTTATTATTTTGGTTAATTCCGGAAAATGTAAGTGAAAACAGATTTTGAAAAAGTAGCAGTGATATTATGACGAAACTACTCCGTTTGGTTCTTGGTTTGGTTATTCCTCCTTTAGGTGTTTTCTTGACAGCTGGAATTGGTCCGACTTTAGTGATTAACGTTTTGCTAACACTTTTAGGTTGGCTTCCTGGCAGTATTCATGCAGTTTGGGTTATTGCAAAATACGAAGACAAATTGAATGGAGAGGAAGTATACTAAAGTCCAGTAAATTATCCCAGCGACAACAAGTGGCGCTGACACATAAAAAACCTGCATCCGCAGGTTTTCAAATACAAAAAAGAGTCCGCCAATACGGACTCTTTTTTGTGAGCACCAATCTATCTCTATTTATTAATCGGTTCTTTATCTTTAATCTTGTCAGCCGCTGTTAAAAGCAACTCTCTTAAGATTTGTCGGATTTGACGTTCTTTTTTGGCGATCGCCGTACCAGCTTCCCCAATTTTATCATCCAGTTGCGAGCTTTTTTCTTGTACCTGTGTAACCACCGCTTCTGCTTGTGGACGCGCTTGGTTAAACCAGTTTTTCGCGTCGTCTAAATGTCCCTTCACTTCCTCAGAACGTCCACCATAACGTGCAGCTAAGTTAGCTTGGACTATAGCCAACTGTGCTCGTAGTTGAGCATAGCGTTTCTTTAATAGTGAAAATTCCTCACTATCTTTAATAGTATCGACAGCAGAATCAATCGCGGTTTTTGAACTAGCTGATTTTTCTTTACTTGTGTCTTGAATTTCTGTTAATATTCCATCGACTTCTCGCTGGATATTATCTTCTTCTTCATCCAACTTAATTTGTAGCTGTTTAACTTCAGCTTGGGTTTTTGCAATATTTTCATGTCTTTTACTATTAACGGCTTCCAAGGCTCCTTCAATAGACGCCGTCACTTCTTCTTTAAGTTCGCCACCTTTGTCTTGCAAGTTCTCAACAACTGTACTCACAGCATCTTTCACAATAGTGCGAAGTTCTGTAGAACCTTCTTTGAATTCAGAAACAACTTGAGAAACTGCGGCTTTGACAATTTCTCGAATGCGTTCTGTTCTGAGTTGTCCGGTTTGTTTAGCTTGTTGCAGGTCGTTTGTAATTTGCTCTTTTATGTTATTAGGCATCTTCAATTCAGGTTGAGATTTAACTTATACAAATTTATCGACATTATGTCTATCTTTTATGTTGACGCAATATTTTCTCTGGTGGTACATCCGTTAGGTAGAAAATAATTAGCTAGGCTTCTCTCAATAGTCCTCTAACTCTGCCCAAATATCTTCTTTATAAGCATCAGAGTTATAACTATCAGCGATGCGACGTAATATTGCGGCTGTTCTGGGATGAGTATCCCCTACTGCAATTGCATAACTGCGATATGTTTGAGCTAATTGTCTTTCTTGGACTTCACCTTGGTCAATTAATTTTGTTACAACTAGACACTTATTGTAAACACCAGTTTGTATAGCTCGTTCAAGCTCAATGCTTGCAATTTCCTCAACAATCTCGCAGACTGCGACATCGAGCCATATTCCATCTGGTGATTTTGGCGCGTATGCTAAAACATGACCAATTTTTATATCTAGAATTTTCTCGTACATTAAAGGGTTTAAGACCCCTACGTCTACACGTAGTATCAGTTTGAGTTGGGGTTTAACTCAAACTGTCTTTAATTTTGTTAGCGCAGCGGGGCGTTTGCGTAGCGCCCCCTTAGGGGCTAGCCTTCCTTTGAACTTTGAATTTTGAGAGAAGTTGGAGCGGTGAGTCCAGCCCCCGTCTTGGCGGTTTCCGTCACGTTAGCGTAGCGTCTGGTGCAGGAGATTGGGGGACTGGCGAACCCGGAGGGAGGTTTCCTCCGATCCAATCTATGCCCTAAGTCCTTACGGACACGCTGCGCGAACGGGCACGCTAGTCCCTCTTAGGGACGCTGCGCAAACGCTATCGGTGATTTTGAATTGTTATCCATCCTGCTTTCCTAGCTAGCTAAAGGAAAGGCAGCAGCTAGTATCCAGCCAAACAATAACGCACTGCCAAGGGCATAACTCCAAATTTCTTTATACAAGCTGCAAGCATAGGAAAAAATCCCTATAATCAAAGGAAACAATGGTAGCAAAAGAAAAATAAAACTAAGTTCAGGCAATAAGTAAAGCACCAAAATAAAGCCCCCTATCAAAATCACACTTTGCCCTAGCCACCACAAAATTCGTTTTCCAACTCCAACGTCTTGTTGTGCGACTCCAGATGCCAAAAACCAAGGAAAACAAGCCAGTGACATCAGGGGAAATAACTTTAAACGCGCCTGAATAAGCCACCACTGTAGCCACACCACCTGTGCCATTGCACCAAAGGCAATCCACAAGACTATAAATAGTGCTATGCCTAAACCAACAGTTCGTAGTGTAGGACGTGGTAAGCGAAACATGACAGCCAACCAAACCAAACCCGCAACGCCGAACCAAATACTTACTGCACCGCCTACCAGCAAGCCACCCAAACTGTTAATATCACCGCTACGACTCAGTAACACTAGTACACCACTTGCTACAAACGGTGCTATTAGTAAACCTATCCAACTTCTCAAACCAGAGAAAAAACGTAGTGACGTTTTAGAAGATGTGGAGAATTTGCCCGTGTCCTCTTTGATAGAAGCAACTGCGCCAAGTAAAGTCAGCCACGCTAACAAGTGCAAGAAATACCAAATCATCCGACGATCAACGTAGTGACTAGTACGTTGCACTCCAAAAGTGGCATCAAGCCAGTTTTTGGCAGCTTGGTGGCTAGCATTGCGAAACAAAATTGTGATGTGTTCAGCGTTGGGAATGACGACAAGTTGGCGTCCTCTGCCAGCAGCCAAATTTTCATTTTCTCCTCCCGCCGCCTTCAATAACCGCTGTGCATTCCCAACAAAACCTCCTTCCCAAGAACCTGCTTGCAACTGGAGATTATGCGGCGCTTTGGGCGTTACCGCCGCACCCGTAGGCGAAACGGCAACAGTAGCAGCAAAACGGTTTACATTCTCAATACCGGCTGACATGACTGCACCACTCCCCATAGAATGACCGAGCATTGCTAAACGCGACGAATCAACCTCTGGCTGTTCCAAGATTGCTGCATAAGCAACGTCTAGATTTTGCTGAAGTGAACCACGTTCCAGTGGTTTGGCGTTAGCCCCATGACTGTTAAAATCCCACAGCATCACGGCGTAACCTGCGTGTGCTAAAACGTGGGCGTAACCCAACATCAACTGCTTAGAACCTGCATAACCGTGGGCGACAAGGACACCTGGTATCTTCTCGGCGTTACGTGGTGCAACGTATAGTATAGGCACTCCTTCACGGTTAAGGTGACGCACCAGTAACCCAGTTTGCGCTGTAGTGACACCCCACCAAGAAAAGGCAATCAACAATAGTGCGGCGACAGCCAATAATACAGCATTGCGATTCATCTAAGTCGTGATTTTCCTGACACTCTATAGGATGATAATCAACAGATACACCATCAAAATTCTACCCAGCAAAGGAGATTTAGCTATGTAGCTTGTAGAAATCAATTGTTTGGCGATACGCATGATTGCGTCTGCCCTGAGTCCTTACGGACACGCGCAAGGGACGGGCGATCGCTAGAACTGGTTTGAAAATAGAAATTGTTAACCCAAGAATCCAACTTTCTGTGATATTGAAATGAGTATCAAATTGAAAAAGCTAATCATCATTATCTTACTGACATTCATTGTCTTAAATCTGAACTTCATTCCTACAGCATTAGCTACAGATACAGTGAACGCCGAAAAAATATTTAGTGTTCAATGTGCTGGTTGTCATATTAACGGTAGCAACATTGTTAGACGAGGCAAGAATTTAAAATTAAAAGCACTAAAAAAATATCATATGGATTCCATTGAAGCAATTTCCTCGATTGTTACTAATGGCAAAAATAATATGCCAGCCTACGAAGATCGCCTTAGCAAACAAGAAATACAAGATTTATCCGCTTATGTGTTAGAGCAAGCTGAAAAAGGCTGGCGTTAGTTAGAATATTTGTCCATCAAACTAGGAACTGTTCTATAAACGATGACAACAATCACCGCTCAACCAAGATGGAGCGTACCTGGACCTCGCCCTTTACCAATTCTAGGACGCCCTGCTATGGTCTTGCGCTTTGCCAGAGACTCGATAGGAGTATCGCGTTCTCTGTTTCAAACTTATGGTTCAGTGGTTTCCCTGACAGCTGGCGGGGGCACTAATTTCTACTCGCCGCTCCCCAACTGTCCTGGCACAGTGTTGACATACGGTCCGGAATATGTCCGTCAAGTAACCAGCCAGCACGAGATTTACTACAAGTATCCCTTGTCCGGGAGGTTGTACAGCAAGCGGAATGATTCAACGCGCACAGAACCGCTAAAGCACTTTGCTGCGGGGCTATTTGGTGTCAACAGTCTCACTCACCGCCAGCACCGCCAGCTTTTGATGCCTGCCTTTCATAAACAGCGAATCAATTCATACGGCGACGATATTGTTGTTATAACGCGATCGCTACTGGAGCAATTGCCAATTGGCAAACCAACCGACATCGCTGATGTAATGCGACTCCTCAGCCTGCGCATAGCCACGAAAACCCTGTTCGGCTGTGATATTGGTGAGGAGGGGGGTAAAACCGCCAAAACCTTACAACAAGCTTTCACTCTAGAGGGTAGTGTTGGAGTCTCCCTATTGCCTTTTGACTTACCAGGGCTACCCTACCATCACTTACTCAATTTAATGGCGCAACTGGATAACGAAATGCGCGTTCTCATTCAGCGTAAACGAGCAAGTGGCACTAATGATGGGGACGTACTCTCAATGTTAATCCAAGCACGGGATGCCGAGAGTGGCGTATCGCTAACTGAAGACGAACTGCTGGGACACGTAGGTGCAATATTTGCAGCAGGGCATGAAACCAGTGCCAATGCCCTCACATGGACATTATTTCTGCTTTCACAGCATCCAGAGGTAACTGCCGACTTGCTTGATGAACTGCAAAGCGTCTTACATGGGGAAGCACCAACCGTCGAGCAGTTGCAGCAGTTACCGTTGTTGGAACGAGTCCTTAAAGAAAGTATGCGGGTGTTGACTCCTGTACCTTGGAACGGGCGCGTTACCTCGCAACCGACTGAACTTGGAAGTTACACCTTGCCAAGCGGAACCGAGGTTTTAGTCAACATTTATCAAACTCATCATATGCCCGAAGTTTATCCAGAACCAGAGAGATTTCACCCTAAGCGCTGGGAAGGATTTGAACCCACAATGTTTGAATACAACCCTTTTAGTGCTGGATCACGCATCTGTATCGGAGCTGGCTTTGCGATGTTGGAAATTAAGATTGTACTGGCAATGCTCCTACAAAAATACCGCCTGCAATACCTTTCCCAACAACCTGTTGAACGCAGTGGTTTTATTGTCATGACTCCCAAGCACGGGATGCCGATGATACTTCACAACCAAGATCGCCAATTTGCTGAGGGCGTGGGCGGTGTGCGGGGAAATGTACGCGAGATGGTGCATTTGCCAGCATGAAACAGCCAGGGCACTCAGCTATCGATTATACTCTCAAGAAACACAGGGGTGTAGGGGTGTAAGGGGAGCCAGTGCTCGGCTAGAGTTTCCCGACTTGAAGCACAAGCGCGTTGTAGGGGTGTAAGGGAAAAAGGTGTTTCTTTCATATTTTGCTGGCTGCGAAGCCGCACGAGTTTAAGGCTCTCAAGCAACACCTAAAATTTTTGTTGTTCAATTGTCGTTCAATAGTTGGAGGACGGCACCTTTCCCTGCCATGCTTAATGTATGAAAGGAATTCTGCCGTAATTTGTGATGAACCTACCCACCTCAAGCCGTCTACAATTTACACCTGATTTAAACATTTGTCGGGTTTTAAATGGAATGTGGCAAGTCTCTGGTGCGCATGGACGCATTGATCCAAAAGCCGCTATTCAAAGTATGTTCAAATATGTGGATGCAGGCTTTACAACATGGGATTTAGCAGACCATTATGGGCCTGCAGAAGATTTTCTTGGTGAGTTTCGCCGTCAACTGATTGCAACTCGTGGTAAAGAAGCTTTATCCAATATTCAAGCCTTTACGAAATGGGTACCTCGTCCTACCAAGATGACCAGAGAATTGGTGGAAGAAAACATCAATATCTCTTTAAGAAGGATGGGCGTTGAATCTTTAGATTTGATGCAATTTCACTGGTGGGAATACCGGGATAAAAATTACCTAGAAGCCCTCAAGTATATGGCAGAACTGCAAAAAGAGGGAAAAATTAAGCATTTAGCTTTGACTAATTTTGATACGGAACATTTGCAAATTATTACAGAAGCTGGCATCAAAATAGTTTCCAACCAAGTGCAATTTTCTCTTGTTGACCGCCGTCCAGAAGTGAATATGATTCCGTTTTGTCAACAGCACGACATAAAACTTTTCACATATGGCACAGTCTGCGGTGGTTTGGTATCTGAAAAGTACTTGAATAAACCGGAACCGCGAGGGTTTGACTTAACCACTGCCAGCTTGAGAAAATACAAAAATATGATAGATAGTTGGGGTGGTTGGAGACTTTTTCAAGAATTACTTTCTACCCTGAAAGAAATAGCTGACAAATACAATGTCAGTATCTCCAATGTGGCAGTGCGTTATATTTTGGATCAGCCAACTGTTGCAGGTGTGATTGTGGGTGCAAGGCTTGGTACATCTGAACATATAGAAGACAATGCCAAAGTTTTTAACTTCACACTGGATGCAGAGGATTTTAATCAAATAAATGCTGTATCTAGCAAATCACGGGATTTGTATCAGTTGATTGGTGACTGCGGCGACGAATATCGGCGCTGAGTTATTTTGTTGTTAGACTAGTTCCCGGTGCAAAACTAAATTTCCAAAAAATAAGGGTACGAATTTAAGATGTTTCCAGGAACCAAAACCTTGGTTTTTATGCTTGATAGAATCAGCCTTCTGAGTTTCGCACCGGGAACTAGACTAATTATCCATGCAGATGCGTTTAATATTTATTAAACGAACCGCCAAGTCGCCAAGCACGCGGCTGAGTGAAAGAGTAAGTATTACTCGTTTTCAAGGTGGGGAAACCTCTACCACCTTGATCCCGACTGCGGCTTCCATTGATTTGTTAGACTGAACACACAAAGGACTGTTCAGTTAATTCTCTGGTAACGCCAGCTTTTTGAGGCTACTGATGCTTACAAGTACTCTACTTCTGTCCAAACAACTCCCCACTTTACAATACTCCTCCACACCAGAGCGATTTGATGAATCTTGGGAAGCTCCCTTGTCTACGCTTTTGGGACTGGGACGTGCTGCTGGTGCTGATTTTATTGAATTCTTTTTAGAACGTGTCAACTATATTAGCTGCTTAGCAGAGGAAGACGCCATCACCAGCATTACACCGCGTCTTTCTACAGGTGCAGGAGTCAGAGTATTTCGTGGCAAAGCTGACTGCTACGTTAGCACGAACGACCTTTCCTTTTCTGGTTTGAAAGCAGCTTTGGAAAAAGGTCTTTCTATTCTAGGATTGCAACTTCCTGCTCCTAATGCTTTCATCCCAGAAATCAATCTGGAACTGCTACGAGATTATGCTACAAAAAGAGGGAAAGATGGCTGGCTACCTCTGTGCACTTCCATGCGGGATATGGGAGATGTTCTCCTTGAAAGTACTACCCAACTACAGCAAAAAGCAAGTCATGTACAATCGCGCCGCGCCACCTATTTCCGTGATTGGCAAGAAGTGCTAGTCGCCGCTAGTGATGGTACCTTTGCTCGCGATATTCGCCTGACTCAGTCGGTCGCACTTATGCTGTTATGTGCTGATGGTGCTAATCGCGCTTCCCTCGCCGAACGTGGTGGTAACACTAGTGATCCCAATTTCCTGAAAGCTTGGGATCATAAACAAGCGGCAGAGCAAATCGCAGAATCAGCAGGCAAAATGCTCTACGCTGATTATGTAGAATCAGGCACTTACCCCATCATCATGGCAAATCACTTCGGTGGGGTTATCTTCCACGAAGCCTGCGGACACCTGTTGGAAACCACTCAAATTGAACGCAACACCACTCCCTTTGCTGACAAGAAAGGCGAAAAAATTGCTCACGAAGCCTTGACAGCTTGGGATGAAGGACGAACCGAAAACGCCTTCGGCACAATTGATATGGACGACGAAGGTATGCCAGTTCAAAGAACGCTATTAATTGAAAAAGGCGTTTTAAAGAACTTTTTAGCAGATAGAACAGGTTCAGTACGCACTGGACACCCCAGAACAGGTAGTGGACGCCGCCAGAGTTTTGGTTATGCTGCTGCTAGCCGCATGCGTAACACCTACATTGCTCCTGGCGAATATAGCACTGATGATTTATTTGCCTCTATAGATAAAGGTATCTATTGTAAGAAGATGGGCGGTGGTAGCGTTGGTGCTACAGGGCAATTTAACTTTGGTGTAGATGAAGCTTATTTGATTGAAAATGGTAAAATCACCAAGCCACTCAAAGGAGCTATCTTGATTGGTGAAGCGAAGGAAATTATGAATAAAATTTCCATGTGTTCTCAAGATTTATCCCTTGCACCTGGTTTTTGTGGTTCTGTTAGTGGCAGTATTTACACAACAGTAGGACAACCACACATCAAGGTTGATTCGATTACCGTAGGTGGACGCTAACTCGTTCGCAGCCTCTTAACTCGTTCCTAGCCTCTGGCTAGGAATGCCTTTTATGTGGCTCTGCCACATGATAATAGGAGGCAGAGCCTCCTGTAATACACTCCCAGGTAGAACCTGGGAGCGAGAAAACACGCAAATATAAAATTGACGAACTATGCCAAATATCAATGAAATTGCAACTGACGCCAAGGAAACTGCTAGTAAACTTGGCATCAAAAAATTCGATATCTATGGCTCAACAGCAGATGGAACGAGTGTGCAAGTGGATCAAGGTGAGCCGAAGCAAGTAAAAGCTTCTAATCTTTCTGGTGTCATCGTTCGTGTTTGGAATGAAGACAACACAATGGGTGTCACAAGCACAACCGATGTAGACGCCAAAGGACTTGAATTAGCTTTAAAAACAGCTTACGAAGCAAGTTTTTTTGGTGTCAAAGAAAACGTCCCTGATTTTAGCCCAGAGTCTACGGTTCCCCTGGATAATTCATCACACGACAAAGCAACTCAAGCACCTGTTTCTGATCTGATAGAAAGTTTGTTAGCTGCTGAAAAAGAAGTCCTCGCTGCTCATTCTGCTATCAAAGGAGTTCCTTATAACAGTTTGTCGCAAAGAGATTTTGACAGATTTTATCTCAATAGCGATGGTGCGATGAGAACTGAATCTGGCTCAACATCGTCGATTTTTCTTTATAGCAAAACTGAGGAAGATGGAAAGAAACCTCGCAGTGGTGGCGCTTTTAGAATTAGCAAAGGTTTAGATCATCTAGATATCAATGGTTGCATTAAAGAAACGGCAGAGAAAACTATCAGTCACTTGAATTATGAAAAAATCAAGACTGGGAAATATCGAGTTGTTTTCTCTCCAGATGCTTTCTTGAGTTTATTGGGTGCTTTTTCTAACTTGTTCAATGCTCAAAGTATTTTGGACAAGCAAAGCTTATCTACCCCTGATGATTTAGGAAAGGAAATTGCTGTTCCCCTGCTTTCAGTGTGCGATGACGCACTACATCCAGCAAACATCGGTGCAGAAACTTTTGATGGTGAAGGAACTCCCACCCGCAAAGTTTCGTTGATTGAAAATGGCGTCTTAACAGGCTTTCTCCACAGTGCAGGTACTGCAAAAAGGATGAACGCTCAGCCGACAGGTAACGCTAATATTGGTGCAAAAGTTAGTGTCAGCCCGAATTTCTATCATGTTTTTGCAGCCGCACCTGCTGAACAGGAATTGAGTTTGGAAACAGCAGAAAATGTCGTTTTTATTGATGAGCTACAAGCTCTGCATGCAGGTGTGAAAGCTTTACAAGGTTCCTTTTCTTTACCATTTGATGGCTGGCTTGTCAACAAAGGTGTTAAGACAAGCATTGAGTCTGCAACAGTTGCGGGAGATTTTCTCGAAGTCCTGAAATCAATTATTTTTCTCGAAAAAGAACCAGAGTTGACTCCTGGAGGTGTATGTCCCAAAATCTGGGTTGAGGAACTGTCAATTACTGGAGACTAAGATATCGCAAGAGTTTTAGGATTGTTGCCGAAATAGAGCTTAATCCTAACACTGTTCAATTAAGAACAATTGTACGTTGGGTTTCGTATTTGTGGAATCCAACGAATTCTTTTTGAAACAGAAATCAAAAGTTGGAAGTTAGAAGTGGCAAGTCTCAAATCTTGCACCCAGAAAAATTGATGGTATTTAGTCACTCAGTATTAAATCAAAAGTTCTTTATTTAGGGACAAAACCTAAGAAAAATTATTTAACTTACCCTTGGATCTTTTTAGGTTGTACGGTTTTCTACAAACATGTGCAAGATATGAGCGCCCAAAGGGCGCGATTACACGCCCACAATAAATGAAAGAAACACAGTTA
>NZ_JCACKO010000144.1:0-6396 GCF_059505445.1 Brasilonema angustatum
CGTCCGGATCTAATAGAGAGGAGCGGGACATAATAGTCCCCTTCGACTCTACCATGATCCTTTTTTAAATTGTTCACTAGACCATTTATGAGTTGCTTAGTTTATGCGTCCCCGTCAAGGTATTACTGAGCTATTTACAACTTTCTTACAATTCGACGCTGACAGAGTCATTGGCTGGGCTACGGATGCTAAGCTACGTCGAAGTATGCTCAACTCTCAGGCGCGTCTATCGGAACCAGAAAATTCTGAGAATTTTTGGGTTATTTTTTGGTATAAATTGTGGCACGAAAAGCCAGAAAGTCTGGGACGAGGACATCTGTCAGCTTATTTACAAGAAGTATGTTACTGGGCAGTTCACAAAACAGTTGCTAGTTTTTCCTCTGGACAAAATACTTTATCAGACTGCTTCCAAATGGTAGCAACTCGCATAGATAAAGTTTTGAAAGGCTTTAAACCCGAAATGGGTTTTAACCTCAAGAATTACGCCAGTGCGATTTTTAGCAGCGAACTCAAGGAAATGCTGCGCCAGCAGAACGAAGTTGATATTTGTACTGATTGGCGACTGTTGCGCAAAATCACTCAAAAGCGGTTGGTAGAATCTTTACAAAATCTTGGACTAAGCGCGGACACGGTAGAGCGTTATGTATTAGCTTGGAAATGTTACCAGTCCCTATATGCTCCACAGCAACCGACTAGTACTCGCAAACTGACAAGACCAGATGATGCTACGTGGAAAGCGATCGCCCAACTTTATAATTTTCAACGCCAGACTCAACTCTCACAACCAGGAGCAGAGTCTAGTATAGAAACGATAGAAAAATGGCTACTTGCTTGTGCAAAAGCTGTCCGCGCTTACTTGTACCCAAATGTGAATTCCCTGAATGCGCCCAAAGGGGATGACGATTCTGGGGAATTTCAAGATTTTTTACCGCAACTCCAGCAGGAATCCTTACTTACAGAAGTTATTGCTCAAGAAGAACTGCTTGAGCGACAATCAAAGCAATCACAAATCAGTACTGTCTTAATCACAGCTTTGAACGAACTGGATGCCGAGGGGCAAAACATCATAAAACTTTACTACAGCCAAGGATTCACTCAACAGCAGATTGCACAAGAATTAGGAGTGAAGCAGTACACTGTTTCTCGTCGGCTCGGCAAGTCTAAAGACACCTTATTACTCAAACTTGCTAATTGGACTAAAGAATCGCTGCATATTTCTCTAGACTCACTGGTACTAAGCTATATCAGCACAACTTTAGAGGAATGGTTAAAAGTTCACTATAGCCGTCCCTCCCTACAATAGGAGCACATCACCATGACATTCAACCAAAGCACACTCACATTAACAAACCCTACAGATTTGTGGTTAGAAATTCCTGAAACCGAGCAAACAAAAGCTTGGGAACAAAGCCAAGCTTTTTCTAGTTCTAATCGTCGTTGGATTGCGTATCTCAACCGCTTAAGCTTAAACACTTTTTTACCTTGGTTACGGGATGAATACGCTCCTGATGCGACTGCTTTTCCTAAAGCTGCGGCTAATCCAAGCATTTGGGAAGTCGTCAATGGTACAGGTATTTCCTTTGGAACGTCACGAATGGTATTGATCCCCACTGAGGCGGTTGATTTGGATGAATTACGTGTTCCTCAAGAATGGGTGGACATTCCTAGCTGGAGTGCTGATTATTATGTAGCAGTGCAAGTCAATTTGGAAGAGGGCTGTATTCGGGTTTGGGGATATACAACCCAAGCGCAACTTAAGAATATGGGAACTTATGATGCGGGCGATCGCGCTTATTGTTTAGATGCAGATAATTTGATTTCTAATCTGAATATCCTGTGGATGGCGCGTCAAATTTGTCCAGAAGAAGTGACTCGCACAGAAACTGCCCCCTTACCAACTTTATCTGTCACACAAGCAGAAAACTTGCTTCAGCGTTTAGGAAATCCGGCACTTATCCTACCACGCATGGCAGTACCGTTTCAAACGTGGGGAGCACTTTTAGAACATGGAGGTTGGAGACAACGTTTGTACGAACAACGTCAAGGAATGCAACGACAGTGGTCGATTCGTCAATGGATGCAAGCAGGTGTGTCAGATTTTGCCCAAAAATTTGGTTGGGGAAGTGTCGAGTTACAGTCCAGTTTTCAAGGAGCACGGGGTTCAGTAGAGGAAGCCGAGTTGCCAACAATGATACGGAAATTAACCATTGATGGACAAGGATATGAATTGCGGTTACAACCTAAAGGTAATATTGAAAATAATATATGGCGCTTTGAACTGCGAAATGGAAATAGAGACGAGCGGATTCCCAGTGGATTTATATTGAAACTCCTGACTGAAGATTTACAACCCTTCGATGGTAATCAAGTAAAAGCCACAACTCCTAAAGATAGACTTTACATTGAAGTCGCTTTGGGCGAGTCTGGGGAAGGATTGGTTTGGCAGATAGAGCCAACACCAGAAGACTATGAATCCGAAATCTTGTATTTTTGAGTAGTTATAAGAAATTGCGTTCACCAACACACAAAAAAATCTTCTTTCTCTGACTTCTTATTTTCAAAACGCTGCCTTCACCAACACACAAAAAAATCTTCTTTTCCTGACTCCTTATTTTCAAAACACTGCATGAAAAAATTAGTTTTATAAACTCGTGTCTACTCAAATTCCTCATCCTCAATTACATACCCCAAGTGATATTGCCAAAGCGCCAAAATTACCTCATCCACGGCTAAGCTGGCTACAACCCTTGGTACTGCTTGCACCAGCGGGAATTTGGTTGTTACTTTTGCTGGTGCTACCAACACTGATCATTTTTGAGTTGAGTTTGGTACCAAATATTCGACCTGGGGATTTAGTCAATCCCAGTGGATTCGATAATTACATCCGAATATTTGACCCTTTATATTTGCAAGTTGTGGGGCGATCGCTCTTTTTTGCACTCACCTCCACAATCATTTGTTTAACCTTGGGTTTCCCAGTCGCTTATTGGATTGCTCAAATGGCACCTCAGCGTTGGCGAAATTTGCTCCTGATTGGCTTTGTCCTGCCTTTATGGACTTCTTCTTTACTTCGTTCTTATGCTTGGATTACAATTTTACGTCCGACGGGGTTACTCAACAGTATTCTTCGCAGTTTCAGTTTACCAACTCTAGATGTTCTTAACAGCAGTCCAGCCGTCTTAATTGGCATGAGCTACAGCTTGCTGCCTTATATAGTTTTGATTTTATATGCAGCGCTAGAAAAACTAGATAAGCGTTTGCTAGAAGCAGCAGCTGATTTAGGCGCGAATCCTGTACAAACTTTTTGGAAAGTCACGGTTCCACAAACTCTCACTGGAATTACCAGTGGTTCTTTTTTGGTATTTATCACTGCATTTGGGGATTTTGTCAATCCAGAATTACTTGGCGGTGCTTCTAGTATGACAGCAGCGCGGCTAGTTTATAATCAGTTTCTTGGATCTACTCAAAATTGGGGATTTGGTTCGGCTTTAAGTATGACAATCATCTTGGTTGTCAGTCTGGCTATTGCTCTTTTAATTAAGTTTGGCGAGGCAACACCAAGGCAATAACAATTCAAAATTCACTTAGGGACTGCGCCCCGCTGCGCTAACAAAATTGAAGACAGTTTCAGTTGGGGATTTCAACTCTTGAATGTACGATAACTGAAATAACTGAATAACTGCTAAAAAATATTTTTATTTGTTGAATTCAAAATATAGAACTCCGATTTGATTTTGCGAAGCTAGGCACACTTTTATTGCTTCTTAAGCGTTCCCTGTTCCCTGTTCCCTGTTCCCTATTAAGCGTCTCTACTTTGTGATTCACAAAAATCTTTGGAGGATTGCTATGCTTTTCGATTCTCCTCTCCAAAATGCCAGCGGGTCTGGGATCGAAGGGTAGGGGGGCCAGCTACGTAAGATTGTCGCGTCCATTTGCGCTCCTGGTGTTTCTAGTCCTAGCCCGAGACAGAGATGGAACAGAACCGCTGCAAAGTCTTGACGATGACCGGGACTACCTAAATGAGCATGGGCATATTCATGGGCAACAATGCTCAACCAATTGTGTGGAGCGACTCGACCTGCATCGATTAAAATTGTGATTGGGATTGTCGAAATGTTACATAAACCATCTAGCCCAAATGGTTGAGCTAGGGGAACTGCAAAGATTCTCATAGCGCGACGTACTTCAGGGTAGAAACATTCGTGGCAAGCTTCTAGACAGTTTCGCAGAGATTCATTTACCACATCAATATTTTTACCAATCCAAGTACAGATGGTCATGCGATCGCGCAGGTTCTCCATCACATCCACCATCGCTGGATGTAGGACAAAGCTTTGTACCACCCGCAGATACTCGAATCCACGGGTGTATGCATCAGTGTTATGACAATCAATCACCAACCTAACAAAGATAAATATTGTTGGGAGGTGTCTTGTCGGGCTTGAAGGACTTCTTGAGCTTGAGTCGGGGTTACATCCGATACGATTGCATCCCCCTGATTAACTTCCGGATGGCTCAATGAATCTGCCCCAACGCGACTTTCAGTGCAGAATGATGCTGTGTTGAATCCGCCGAAGCGTTTCACTGTACTGCAACGCATTCGCAAATCAGGACTGGCAAACCAGAAGCGCTCAATTGAACTCATGGTGTCATATTCGGTGATCAGAACCAGTCCACCATCATCATCCATGTGGTACTGACCAACAACCGGCACGATTTCAGCATAGCCTCTGTCGCGCAGTAACCGACCTTGCCGGGGATTATCCCCATCAGGTACCAGAGCAAATACAGTGTTCCCCTCGTGATTTTCGCCCTCCTGATCCCAACCCATTGAGCCTCCCCATCTGACGCTGCAACCCCCAACAGCCAGACTCGCATCAACCTGATGGAATTCACATAAAGCAATGATTTCTGGATCGTCTCCTGCCAGAGCATCTACCTGGATTTGCGACTCACCAACCTCAGATCGTTTGAAGGCGAGGTGATGGGTTGTGCGTTGCGATCGCCAAGAGCCAGCACTTTGTTGAAAAAACTCCATTGCGTCCATCAATAAGTCCAAGCCTCCAGACTCAAATATTTGTTCCCTACTCTACTCTTTATCATAAAGCCTGAAAGATTTGATTGAAGCGACCTATTACGCACTTTACAAGGAAACTATTATGTGCTGTGCGCAAAGAGTGCCAACTTCCGTGCTGTTCTGCAATAGTCAGATTGAGCAAAAATTTCCCATTTTTCTCTCACTGGTGCATAAGTTGATTTTGCTTGCATTTATATAAAAGAAGGAAGGACAGCAAATAACTGTCTTTGGCAATGTCAAAGATAATTATGCCTTACCAGCTTGTAATTCTGGCGATTAAAGAGATTCTGCCATTTTCGTTTCCAACAGACTTTGCAGCCATTTCATTAAACGGCATTGCAGAAGTCGGGAACGCTTAACGCTTAACAGAACCTCGTAAAATCTCACTTTTGCAATCTTGTCTATTATTTACCGTTCTACAACACTTGGACAAAGCAAGGCATGTATTTTTTTTAGATAAAATCGGAAAATTTATAATTTTGGATCAAAGTCTCGCTTAGCAAAATATTATTTTTGTTTACAAACATATAATTTTTATGAATTGACAAAAGCACATTTTTATATTGTAATCATAAAACTTTATTTTTTTTAAACAGTAAAAATCAACACAAAGTAAGTTGACACAAAAGCTATATTGTGTATTTTAATACATGTGAACATCTATCAAGGAATAAAAGAACATGAAATTTATATATTTTTATATTCCAACAAAACAAGTAAGCTAATCATAAGGGTGCAAACTATCTTAATCATTTAATGCAAAGGCATTTTTCAGATAGTCCCATAGCTATCAATACTTGTCGGTTAAGCAAAAAAAATGAAATTACGTAGGTTGGGGAGGACAGTGCCGTGGGCGGGTTTCCCGACTTGTCGTTTGGTTAGGTATAGAAGGTACTTGGAAAGAAACCTCTTTCGACCAAACTATCAGAGCCTATCTGACTCAAAAGAAGGTGCCTGAATCCAAGCTCAGGGGTCGAAAAAAAGGACAAGTTGCAGACGCAGGAGCTCAAGAAGATGCTGCTCGCGCCATTGAAGATATCTCAGATTACTTTGACTGGCGCTCAGATGCAACACGCGCGATCTTTTATCTCGGCGATGAAGCGCTCGAAGGGGGCGGAGATAAAACAGATCGAGAGGATATTAAAGCTGCTGATTTAGCTATTCAAAAAGCCCAAGCAGCAGGAGTGACTGTTCACACCTATTTTGGAACTTCAAAGAGTAAGCATCAAGAAAGTATCAAAACTGAATACGCCAGACTTGCAACAATTGGACTGCACAAACGGTACGAGAAGTTTTGCATAAATGGCAAAGCTTAGGGG